>JBMFPJ010000214.1:0-4213 GCA_049969175.1 Anaerolineae bacterium
GGGGGGGAGTGGGCGGGGGCAAGGTTTTGGCTTCGGCGGGGGCCGCTTTTTCAGTTTCTTCCTCTTGCTTGCGTTTTTTGTATCCCTGGCCGCGTCCTTCAAACAGGCCAAAGAAGTAGCCAAAAAACATGCTCAAAATGGCTACGGCAATCATGATCAGGCTGTTCGGTTCCATAAGCTTACTCCCTGGGTTGACAGAACGGGCAAAAATGACTGCTCCGTTGACCAATAAGAATGCGCTGGATGGGCGTTCCACAGGTGAGGCAGGCCTCGCCTGTGCGACCATAGACGCGAAAGTGATTTTGAAATTCGCCACCGCGATACACCCAATCAATGCTGGCGCCGTTCCGGCGGATGCCCTCCTCAAGCACGCTGCGGATGGCAGACCACAGGGCTGCGACGCGCCGGGCTGGGATGTGGTGGGCTGGCGTGAGAGGATGGATGCCTGCCAGGTGCAGGGCTTCATCAGCGTAGATGTTTCCCAGCCCAGCGATGAAAGTTTGATCGAGGAGGAGGGGTTTGATTTGTCGTTGTTTGCTGGCCAGGGCGGTGCTGAGCCACGCGGCGGTGAACATGGCATCAAAAGGCTCTGGACCCAATCTGCCCAGAATTTGTTGAGGTTCGGCGGTGAGCCAGACGCGCCCAAATTTGCGCGCATCGGTGAAGACCAGGGCCGTCGTTTGAGGGGGGTGCAGTGCGGTGAGGGTCAAAATCAACCGATCATGTTTTTCGGGTTGAATTTTACCCTCTTTGAGCAGTAAATCGCCGCTCATCCGCAGGTGGATGAGCAGGGTGTCGGTCGAAAGGTGTAAGAGCAGGAACTTGCCTCGCCGGCTGAGCCGTTGAATCTCCTGGCCGCGGATGCGCTTTTTAAAGGCGTCCAGGTCGGGGAAGGCCAGGGTGCGTGGCCAGAAAACCTGGGCCTCGTCAATGATTTCGCCACGCAGGTGGGGCTCCAGCCGGCGAGCGATGGTCTCAACTTCAGGGAGTTCGGGCATGGTCGCAAGGCTTACTCATTGAACATTTCACCGACCGAACGCCCTTCGTGAGCGCGGCGAATCACTTCGCCAATCAAGGTGGCGACGGAGAGCACCGTCAGGCGTCCTTCCAGGTGTTGGCGCTTGTGCGGCGGAATCGGCACGGTGTCGGTCGTGAAGATGTGGGTGATGGGCAAAGCAGCCAGGCGCTCAGCGGCATTGGCCGAAAGGATGGGGTGAACAAAGGAGAGATAAACGTTGCGCGCCCCGTTGGCTTTGCTCACCTGTACGGCTTGCGAAATGGAACTGCCGGTATCTACCTCGTCATCTACGATGATTACGTCGCGATCCTCTACCTCGCCGATCAGGGTCAAGGCTTCGGCGCGGGCTTCGTTGGCGATACGTCGCTTTTCGATGAAGGCGATGGGCAGATCGAGGGCGGCGGCGAAGTTGCGGGCTTTTTTCGCGAAGCCCAGGTCGGCGGCGACGACGACCGGTTGGTCCATGGTCGGGCAGACGTGCTGGCGCAAATGGTCAACCAGCATGTGAGAAGCGGTGAGCACATCGCCGGGGATGGAGAAAAAGCCTTGAATTTGTCCGGCGTGAGGATCGAGCGTAATGTAGCGATCCGCCCCGGCGATCTCGATCATATCGGCCACCAGGCGAGCGGTGATCGGGACGCGCGGCTGATCTTTTTTATCTGAGCGGCCGTAGCACAAATAGGGCACCACTGCCGTGATGCGCGCCGCCGAATCCAACCGCAGGGTCTGAATCATGATCAGCAATTCCATCAAATTACGGTGCACTGGCGAAGCGGTGTGCTGGATGACGTACACATCCTGGCCGCGCGCGCTCCCGTGCAGCTTGACGAATAAGTTCTCGTTGGGGAATTCAATGACATCCCGCCCGCTTAGAGATTGACCCAAATAATCGGCCACCTTTTGAGCCAGTTCGGGTGAGCCGCTTCCGGCGTAAAGTTTAATCTCGCCGTAAACTTTTAAATCATGATGCGTGTGATGAACCATCAAGCCTCCAGTTTTCGGGCGTCCCATTCCGAGCGCAGAACGCTCATGAGCAGGACATCTACATAATTTCCATGTTTGAAAACCGCCTCTCGCAGGCGGCCTTCCAGCACGAAGCCGGCTTTTTCGTAGGTGCGCTGGGCGCGTACATTATCGGCATAGACGCGCAAAAACACGCGATATAGATTCAGGGTCTCAAAGCAATGCTGCTGCAAAAGAATCATCACTTCGGTTCCATAGCCCTGATTCCAATAGGCCTTATCACCGACCATGATGCCCAATTCCGCCGAGCGTGCCACCCAATCAATATTGAAAACAGAACAATTCCCGATGAGCTTCCAGCCGCTGTCCTGGCGCGCCTCAATCGCTAACGGCTTTTCCGCTGGCTCGCGCTGCGCCATGCGCTCAAACCAGCGCTCCTCATCCAGCGTGGAAAGGGGCAAATACATCGAAAGGCCACGGGTCACTTCGGGATCGTTGACCCACTCGTAAAATTTCTCCACGTCCCGGCGTTCCACGGCTCTTAAGCGAACCCGTTGACCATAAATGATACTCATTTTTTTTCCCCGTTGAGCAACAGTTTGACTGCCTCCCAGGGGGAGAACTCGCGCCGGAAGACCTTTTCCACCATCTGATCATACTGTTCTGGGGAAAGACTGGCGCGAAAACGAGCCAGCAACGCCTCACTGAGCAACGCTTCCATCTCGACCTCGAGGCGGGCGCGCTCCCGAGCGGCCCAGTCTCCGCTTTGGCGTAAGTGCGCCACATGTTGCCCAATGGCCTCGGCCAGATCCTGAATACCCTTCCCCTCGGTGGCGACCGTTGCCAGCAGTGGTGGAATCCAGGAGTTGTATTCGGCCGGTCTCGTCGGCGCTTCGACCATTTCCAGCCGGCCATGATGCTGGAAGACATGGCGCAGTGGATGAGCCAACTCCAGAGCGTTGCGCAGAGCCTTGATGGTGTTTTCTGCACCGGGACGATCGGCCTTGTTGACCACCAGAATATCGGCGATTTCCAGGATACCGGCTTTGATGGCCTGAATGTCATCTCCCAGGCCAGGCGCCTCGACGACGATAGTGGTATGGGCCAGACGAGCAATATCCACTTCGCTTTGACCGGCGCCTACTGTCTCGATCAGGATGACTTCGTAGCCAGCCGCATCGAAGACCTGGACTACCGCGGCGGTTGCTTGTGCCAACCCGCCCAGCGAGCCGCGCGAAGCCATCGAGCGGATGAACACCCCTGGATCGCCGGCCAGGTCGCGCATGCGCACGCGATCGCCCAAAACAGCCCCGCCGGTGAACGGGCTGGAGGGATCCACGGCCACGATGGCCACGCGTTTTTGTTCCTGGCGGCGGTAGTGCAACGCCAGCTGATTGACCAGAGAAGACTTCCCCGTCCCGGGCGCGCCGGTCACCCCGATCAGATGTGCCCGACCGGTATGGGGAAAAAGATCAATCAATGCGGTGCGGCCTTCGGGGGTGTTGTTTTCTACCTGGGTGAGTAAACGAGAAAGAGAGAGACGATCGCCTGCCAGGACGGATTGTGCCAGGGTCATATCGAAAATTCGCTCCGCCATGGGTGCTGATCTCAGGCGGGCTGAGCGCCCAAAACCGCAGCGCGAATATCGGCGATGATCTCTTCAGTGGATGCCCCTGGTCCGTAAATGGCGGTGACCCCGAGTTCTTTCAGGCGAGGCACATCTTCATCCGGAATGATGCCGCCGATGAATACTTTGACATGTTCCTGGCCATTGGCGCGTAGCAGTTCGAGCACGCGTGGTACCAACGCCATATGCGCACCGGAGAGAATAGAAAGCCCCACCACGTCCACATCTTCTTGCAAGGCGGCCTCGGCGATCATTTCCGGTGTCTGCCGCAAGCCGGTGTAGATGACTTCCATGCCGGCATCGCGCAGCGCACGAGCCACCACCTTCGCACCGCGGTCATGGCCATCCAGACCGGGTTTGGCAACCAGCACACGTATCTTTCGTTCGCTCATTTTGCCTCCGCAGAGATTTCTATCTGGATTATACTAGAGACGTTGGTATAAAATGAAGCAGGAACCTCATCTTCATTGTCAGGAGAGTTTTTCATGCGCGATCTAACAGCAGATATTCTGGAACTCATCCGCCGCACATCCACGGATTTGCCGGCGGATGTGGAGGCGCGATTGCGCGCCGCGGTGGAAAAAGAAGAGCCAGGTTCGGCCGCA
>JBMFPJ010000215.1:0-4197 GCA_049969175.1 Anaerolineae bacterium
CACCCTAATTGAAGTCAAAGCGCGAGACGAGGAAAATTACGAATACATCTACTATGCCCGCCGCGATGACCCGCAGAAAAAGCCACTTTACTACCGGCGCAAAGACTACCCCGATGTCATCTTCCGCACCGCCGAGGCCAAACTGCGCGCCATCGTGCAGGAAATCGTCCGCTATCACGTCATGGGGCGGCCACTACTGGTAGGCACAACCTCGGTCGAATCCTCCGAACACCTCTCTGCACGGCTGCGCGCCGAACCCATTCGCCGCCTGATGCAAATTCTGCTCGTCCGCCACGCCTGGCTGCAAGCAAATCAGCGCGAAGAAGATGGCCGTCTGATTCCTGAATTACAACCCTTCAACGAGCCTCTCGAAAAGATCACCCCCGAAGCGTTGCGCAAATTTATCCAACCGTCTGGCCTGACCAGCATCAATCCCGAAGAACCGGCCAACCTGAAAACCCTGCTCAACCTGCTCAAGCTGGATGAGCAATATGCCGACCGCCTGAAAGCCATCCTGCAAGGCGGCGTCCCCCATCAGGTCTTGAACGCTCGCAAGCATACCGAAGAATCCCAAATCATCGCCGGGGCAGGTGCCTTTGGCGCGGTGACCATCGCCACCAACATGGCCGGTCGTGGCGTAGATATCAAACTGGGCGGCGAACTGGCGGAGGAGATCATCACCGCGGTCAATCGCGTCTTGCGTCGTGCCGGTTACCCCGAACCCTATGACATGACCCTGGAAGAACGTCGCCAGGCCTTGCTCAAAGTGGACCCCGCTCAATACGGCATTTACGAGACGGAAGTCAAATTCTTCCTCAAGTACTTTGAAGACATGGAGCGCGTCAAAGCCCTGGGAGGCCTGCACGTGATCGGCTCTGAGCGCCACGAGGCACGGCGCATCGACAACCAGTTACGCGGTCGCGCCGCACGTCAGGGTGACCCTGGCTCCTCGCGCTTCTACCTCTCCCTCGAAGATGAACTGATGCGCATGTTCGGCGGCTCACAGGTAAGCAGCCTGATGGAACGCCTGAAAGTGGACGATTCTCTGCCCCTCGAAGTACGCCTGGTCAGCAACATCATCGAATCCTCTCAACACCGCGTCGAAGGCGCCAACTTCGACGTGCGCAAGCACCTCCTCGAATACGATGACGTGCTCAACAAACAGCGCCTCCAGATTTATTCCCAACGCGACCGCATTTTCGTCAAAGAAGACCTGCATGAAGACGTGATGGAAATGCTCAGTGCCGAAGTCGAAAAGCGGGTTGCGGCCGGATTGGACGACCCCGAAGGCCCCTGGAAGCTGATCGCCTGGCTTGATCAGGTTCAACCCCCCTTCCAGGTCGCCGGTCGCCTCTTCCCGACCTTTGGCCTGGCTCTGCTCCTAGAGCCTCTCCGCACCCCCGCGGCGAATCTGCGCCCCGCTCTCCTCACCCTGATCACCGAGGCCATCGAAGCCGAAAACGAACACATCCTGCAAGCCATTGAAGCCTTGATGGACAAAACCACACAAAGCCTGCACGAACAGCTAGAAGAACGGCTGGACGCCCTGGATGCCTACTTCGAAGGCCTGCGCGACCTGGAAGAGCAACCTCGCCCGCAAAAAATGCTGGAAGAAATCAGCAATGTTGCCCGAGTGCAGCTGCGTCTGAGCAATGAGCACCTGCGCGCTCTGGCCGAGGACCCCGAAAGCGTCAAAGATGAAATTGCCGCCTTCGTCACCGCCCAAATGAACGCCCTGGCCGCCAACCGTCTGCTAGGCGCCATTCAAAACCGCCTGGGCGAAGCCATTCCCATCCCTTCTTCACTCCCCACAGATTGGGACGAATTGTCCAATGTCATCGTTGCAGCCTCCCGGCAGGCCCTGGAGCAGCGCAAAGAACGACTGGTTGGCCCCCATGGCCAGATTCACCGCGACCTGGACGTGCTCCTGCCAGCAGGAGAATCGGAGGATAGCGACAAGCTGCGCCTGCTCCTTTCCCTGTCCCAGGGCACCCGCACCACCTTCGATCAGCGCACCCATCGCCAGGTACGCCAGACCTTCGTACGCTTCAGCTACACCTTCCTGGCGGCCCAAATGCTGGCCGATCGTTCCGCCGAAGAACTCAGCGAAGAGATTCTCGACCATCTGGAAGAGGCGGAAGCCCAATTGCGCCTGGCTTGGGGGCAGAACGAGTTTATTCGTCTGGCCGCCAACGCCGAGCACCTGTCCGATTTTGGCCCCGCCGCCAAAACACTCTTCGCCGAGGCGCGGCTGAACGATCCCGCCGCCAGTCTGACGGCAGAGGAACGGCAGGCGCTCATCAAAGCCATCGGCAGCCATATCCTCAACGAAATCCAGCGCCAATTGCTGCTCAGCGCCATCACCGAACTGTGGGTAGAGTATTTGACCAAAATAGAAGCCCTGCGCGTTTCCATTGGGTTGGAGGCCTACGCCCAGCGCGATCCGCTGGTACAATACAAGAGCCGTGCCTCCGAAATGTTCCAGCAACTGCTCGAAGACATTCGCGCCCAGGTCATCGGTCGGCTTTTTGCTTATCAGCCGCAACGCATTGAACTTCACCTGCCGGCAGAAACCGCGGCGCCCGCCACACCTGTTGGTACCGCAGCTACATCCTCCACTCAGGCTACAAACTCGAAGAAAAAACGCCGCCGCCGATAAACACCTTCCCGGCTCGGACAAGGTCCTCCCTCTATAATTCTAGAATTCCTTTGTTCAAACAAACCGCCCCCCTGAATATCTATCAGAGCCTTCCGAAGGTGGAATTACACCGCCACCTGGAAGGCTCCCTGCGGCTCTCCACCCTGTTGGAGATCGCCCGTGCCCATGGGGTGACCGTACCTGCCAGCATCCTGCGCCTGAGCAATATGGTTCAGGTTCAGGATCAAGATCCGCTCAGCTTCTCGAATTTCCTGGATAAATTCAAAACCCTGCGCCTGTTCTACCGCTCCCCCGAAATCATCGATCGAATCACGCGGGAAGCGATAGAGGATGCCGCCCGAGACAACATTCGCTACCTGGAGCTGCGCTTCACGCCCATTGCTCTGAGCCGCGCCGAGGGATTTCCGCTTCACGATGTGATCAACTGGGTCGCCACCAGCGCCCACCAGGCCAGCAAAAGGCACCAGATTCCGGTTGGGTTGATCATCTCCATCAACCGTCATGAACCGATCGAATTGGCCGAACAAGTCGCCTGGCTGGCCGCTGAGTATGCTTCGCGGGGCATCGTTGCTCTGGACCTGGCCGGGAATGAGGCCGAATTTTCGGCAGAACCGTTTGTCAGCCTTTTCAAAGAAGCCCGCCAGGCCGGCCTGCATCTCACCCTCCATGCCGGTGAATGGGGCGAGGCGCAAAATGTGCGCCAGGCCATTGAATTATTTCAGGCAGAGCGCATTGGACATGGGGTGAAAGTGATGGCAGATGAAAACATTGTGGCCCTCGCCCGCGAACGTGGCACAGTCTTTGAAGTTTGCGTGACCAGCAATTATCAGTCGGGCGCCGTTTCATCCCTGAGGCAACATCCCCTGCCACGCATGTTGGATGCCGGCCTGAAAGCCACCATCAACACCGATGACCCCAGCGTCTCTCGCATCACCCTGACCCATGAATATCAACTGGCCTGCGAGAAATTGGGACTCTCATTTGAAACGCTCAAAGGTTGCATTCTCACCGCAGCGCAGGCTGCCTTCCTGCCTGAGGCGGAGCGCGGTAAAATAACTGCTCAACTCGCCAAAGAGTTGACTCATTTCTAAAACTCACCACAACGGCCCCAAGGACAGCAAAGGCGCTCCTTTGTGCCCTTCGTGACTTTGTGGTGAATGCCTTCTCTCGCAACCGCAAAAGCGAGAGCGAGAGAAGGGGATCAAACCACCAAAGGAGTTTGTGATGAACGATTTCTTCCATGCACGTGGTGTGCTCAAAGTTGGGGAGAAAGAGTACACGATCTACCGACTGGATGCCCTGGAAAAAGCCGGGCTCACCCACTTGAAACGTCTCCCCTACTCCATCCGCATCATGCTGGAAGCGGCATTACGCCAGTGCAACGATGTGGAGATCACCCAGCAGGATGTGAAAAACATCGCTGCCTGGAGGCCTCAGGGCGAACGCCCCGGAATCCCTTTCCTGCCGGCGCGCGTCGTCATGCAGGATTTCACGGGAGTCCCCGCGGTGGTGGATCTGGCCGCGATGCGGGCAGCCGT
>JBMFPJ010000216.1:0-4171 GCA_049969175.1 Anaerolineae bacterium
CACGCGGGTGCGCACCGTTTTTGGCTTGAAGCCATTGGCGCGGTCACGCCGCTTTACCACTTTCTCTCAATTTTACAGAAAAGATTTTACACTAACTCTCGCGCCACAATGCGAGATGAATCTCGCGCTACGGCGTAAGGTGAGTTAAGTTATACTAAATGATAGAAGCTACCAGGTAAACAGGCGTGATATGCCGGAAAAGGAGGTAACCATGTTTGAGAAAATCCTGCTGGCCGTGGATGGTTCAGAACACGGGCTGCGCGCTGCCCATCTGGCTGGAGAGCTGGCGCGCACGGTCAAAGCCAGGGAACTGCGCATTGTGGTGGCTTACGATCCCATTCCCCCTTACTTAGGCGAGCCAAATTTGCAACAAGCCATTGATGCCCGCCTGGACGAGGCCAATGCCATTTTACAGGCGGCCAGCCAGGCCGTGGGCGAAGTTCCCGCGACCGTGCGGACGGAATTGATCGAAGGCCCGGCGGCGGAGGCGATCATCAAAGTGGCCACTACCCATCAGAGCGATGTGATTGTGATGGGCTCGCGTGGTCACAGTGGGCTGACTGGATTGTTGTTGGGCAGCACCAGCCAGAAAGTAGTCAGCCATGCCCCTTGCCCGGTGTTGATCGTCAGATAGTCGGGTGATCAGAGATGCGGGCCAGGCGTTCAGCCGCGGTGAACTCTTCGGGTGTGTTCACATTGAGAAAGGCCAGCCCGGGCGGGTCGAATTGCTTGATTTCCTGGGCGGAGAGCGTGCGCACTTTGACCTGGGGGAACCAGGCGATGACCTTCCATTGATCCGCGGCCAGAGATGCTTCGATTGCCGGGACGCAGGTGGCGCGGCGATATACGGCATGGAAAGGCTCGTAGCCTTCGTCCGTTTTGGCGATGACCACATCCGCTTCTTCCTGGACCAGGAGGCGGCTGGCCGCTGCGAAGAGCGACGCGGAGGCGAAGGGCATATCGCAGGCCACGACGGCGACGAAGTCGCCGCGGGCGGAGGCGATTGCGGTGTAGAGTCCGCCCAAGGCGCCGCGCCCCGCTACGAGGTCCGGCACGAGGCGTAGCCCGAGAAAGGCGTAATCGGCCGGGCGGTTGGTCGTGATCAAAATCTCATCGGCGATTGGGGCCAGGCGGTCCACCAGGCGCTGGATGAGAGGGCGCCCCAAAAAGGGTTTGAGGGCCTTGTCTTCGCCCATGCGTGAGGATTGACCGCCAGCCTGAATGGAAACCGTCAGCATGAGCGAATTATAGTGTGAAAGTTGAAGGTGTTCTATGGCTACGTTGGCCGAGATTTTAGATGAATTGACCGTAGAAGGCGAGTTGTATCAAGCCGAAGCGGATGGATCAGTGCGTTGTTTTGCCTGTGGGCATCGCTGCCTGATCCGTCCCGGGCGGCGTGGCATTTGCCAGGTGCGCTTCAACGAGGGAGGGAAGTTGCGCGTGCCGTGGGGATACGTGGCGGCGCTGCAAAGCGACCCCATCGAGAAGAAGCCGTTCTTTCATGTGCTGCCCGGTTCGAACGCGCTGACGTTCGGGATGCTTGGATGCGATTTCCATTGCGGCTATTGTTTTACGGGGGATACGATGGTGGTGACGAGCCGCGGTCCCATTGCTTTGCAGGATGCCTTTGAACTGGGAAAGACTCGCATGGAACAACCGCACGGAGAGATTTCGTTCCCAGCCGGTTTGAAGGCGGTCACATCGTCGGGCGGCTTGAGGGAGGTGAAGGCTGTTTTTCGGCATCCTTACCGGGGCGATCTGATCAAGGTCACACCGTATTATCTGCCTGCGCTTCGCTGTACGCCGGATCACCGTGTGTATGCCACAGACGATGTCTCCAAGCCGCCGGCGCTTACCTTTGCAAAAGATTTGACCGCGAAGCATTATCTGGCTGTTCCCAAAAAGTACCGCTTTTCGTCGCCTCAGGTCATTGATGTGGGGCGTCTGCTTGGTTCGCATCAAATTACCTATCGAACGCCGTGGAAACTTTCGGGGGATGAAATGCAAAGGATCATGAACCTTTCTGCGGAGGGAAGGTCGTCGCGCGAAATTGGGGAAATGTTTGGCAAGAGCGGCTCTTACATTCGTCACCTGCGCGGCAAAATCAGAAGAGGCAAGGTAACTGCGGTCAAAACGTCACAACCTTATATCGAAAACGGTTTTTTGCGGTTCCCCAATGAAAGGCAGCCGGGGCTGCCCTTGCAAATTGAGTTCGATGCGGCTGCGGCTGAACTGTTCGGCTATTACTGCGCCGAGGGTTCGATTGTGGCGGACAAGGATCGTCCCAACAGCCTGGCGATCAATTTCAGTTTCTCGCCTCAAGAGACGGAATTGGCGAAGCGTGTGCTTCATCTTCTCAGTGTTTGTTTTGGGGTGGAAGGCAGTCTGGTTCATCGTCCTACGACTCTGTCCGTCTCTGCGGCAAAGGCTTCGCTGGCGCTGCTCTTCCGGGCGCTGGCTGGGGAACGCTCCACGAAGAAGCGCGTGCCCGAAATGCTCTTTGATGCGCCGCGCGAGGTGGTTGAGGCGTTTCTAAATGCATACATTCGAGGGGATGGTCACATCTTCCCGAACGGGAAGGTAAGTTCGACAACGGTTTCAAAAGACCTGGCCTACGGCGTAGCCTGGCTTGCGCTCAAGTGCGGATATTTCCCTTCGGTCTATGAGGCCGACATGCCAGAGACCGGAATCATCGAGGGGCGCATCGTGCGCCGCGCGCCGCATCAGTACACGGTGGTGTGGTACGAAACAGGTGGCGTGGAGCGTAAGATCATTGAAGCCGAAGACTTTCACCTTGTTCCATTGCGCGGCGTTGAACGGGAAGCGTTTGACGGCGATGTGTTCAATATGGAAGTGGAGGAGGAGCACAATTACCTTGCAGGGTTCTTCCTGGTTTCGAATTGCCAGAACTGGCTGACTTCGCAAGCCATGCGCGACCCGGCGGCGGATGTTTCGGTGAATTACATCCGCAAAATCACGCCGCAGGAGATGACGCGCCTGGCGCAGCGGACGAGGGCGTCGGTGGTGGTTTCCTCCTACAACGAGCCGTTGATTACGAGCGAGTGGGCTGTGGCGATTTTCAAGGAGGCGAAGGCGGCGGGGTTGATGTGCGCCTATGTCTCGAACGGGAACAATACGCCCGAAGTGATGGAGTATCTCGCTCCGTACCTTTCGGCGTACAAGGTTGACTTGAAGTGCATGAGCGATAAAAACTATCGCAAACTGGGCGGCGTTTTGCAAAACACGCTGGACGGCATCAAACGGGCGCGCGAGATGGGGCTGTGGGTGGAGGTGGTGACGCTGGTCATCCCCGGCTTCAACGATTCGAACGAGGAGTTGTGGGACGCGGCGCGCTTCCTCGCCGGCGTTTCGCCCGATATTCCCTGGCATGTGACCGCCTTCCACAAGGATTACAAGATGACCGACCCCGACAACACGGATGCCAAAACGCTGCTGCGCGCGGCGGAAATCGGACGCGAGGCGGGGCTGAGATATGTGTATGCAGGCAATTTGCCGGGGCGGGTGGGGGAGTACGAGGATACGTTTTGCCCGCAATGCAACACACGTTTGATTCGCCGTGTGGGCTATGTCGTCCTGGAATATCATCTGACAGCGCAAGGGAATTGTCCAAAGTGTGGTGAGCACATTCCGGGTATTTGGCCGGCGGAGCCAAAGCAGGTTTGTCTCCAGGGTCGCGGCATGCCAGAGCCGGTGTGGTGAGATTTTTGCTGTATAATTTCAAAAGTTTATGCCGAGGGCCGTTTTGCCGACATTCGGCATTTTCGCAATAGCGGGTTTGGCAACAGGAAAGGAGGTGAGAGGCTGGAAAGTGTCTCGATGTTTGTTGATTGTTCGTACAACCTATCCAATCTTTGTTAGGAGGAGAATCCTGTGAAACGTCAACTGTTTGTCCTGTTGTCCCTCCTGGTGCTGGCTAGCATGTTGCTGGCTGCTTGTGGCGGTGGCGCCAAGCCGGCTGTCCAGACCGAGGGCCTGAAGGAAAAAGCCTTTGAGCCGATGATTTACTCGGCCCCGGATTGTAATTACGGCGGTGAGATGAAATCCATCGAAGCCGTGGATGAATTCACTGTCAAATTCACCCTGTGCGCTCCCGACCCGGCCTTCCCGTCGAAGATTGCGTTCAGCTCCTTCTCCATTCAGCCCAAAGAGT
>JBMFPJ010000217.1:0-4163 GCA_049969175.1 Anaerolineae bacterium
GGATGGCGCACCTTCTCGAAACGGTCGGCGGGTTTGGCTCCGGCGCGCTGCGTAGGCGAATCGGGCGTCACCCAATCAGGATGTTCCGCTTCAATTTGCTTAAGCTCATTCAGCAGGCGATCATATTCTGCATCACTGATGATGGGAGAATCCAGAACATGATAGCGATAATTGTGGAAATGAATTTGTCGCTTGAGATCTTCGTAACGGGCGCGCGGAGATTGAATGTCCATGCCCTTAATTATAGCGGCACTTAACGGCAAACCCCGCGAGTGATCGCGGGGTTGCCTTAGACCAACTCAGAGGGAGGAGAGAGAGTTTGCCAAGTGAGCTCATTCGGAAGAGAACTGCCCACTTTTACACTGGGTCAACGCCAGGGTTGGTTCCGCACCAGACACAGACCGGCTTCTCAAACAGCAAATTACATTCGATGGCATTGGAGCAACGACGCGCCATAACTCTTGGCGGCTGATCGGGCAGGTATTCAGGCGGATAAACGACCTCCGCCTCCTGGGCAATTTCATGCCCGACGTGCTCACAATATTCAATTTTTTGGACTTGCCAGGTGCGGTACGCCATGCTGCCTCCTGACTGACTACGTCCCTAGTTTACAAGATGTCTGACAACACTGCCAGTGACAGGCGTCACAAATTCGGGTTGACAAAGCGCGCTTCTCGGATGACATCTGTCTGAATTGTCGTAAATTCGCGCTTACTTTCGGGCGAGACGATAGATCGCGCCTTGCAGGTCAGCCAGATAGATTTCGCCAGATTCATCTACTCCAAACGTGCTGATGTTGAACGGCGTATCAAACAAGACTTTGACCTGCCAGCCCGCCCCCGAGCGAATCAATCCCCAAATGAATCCTGTGCAATAGTCGCCGAAGAGATAGATTCCCTGCCATTCAGGCAAAGCCACACCCCGATAGACATATCCCCCGGTGACCGCACAACCGCCGCGATCCATTTCATGGGGATATTCCGCCACCGGTGGAATCAGCCCCGGCTGCGCCTCACCATTATAGGGGTGATTCCCTTCGAGAAGGCTCCAGCCAAAATTGGCGCCCGGCGGAGAGCCGGCCGGCAAAAAATCAATCTCCTCCCAGGCATTCTGCCCCACATCGCCGATCCACAAATCGCCAGTTTGGCGGTCGAAGGAAATGCGCCAGGGATTGCGCAAGCCATAAGCCCAAACTTCGTTGCCAAAGGGGTTGTCCGGCGGAATGCGGTAGGGATCGCCACCATCCACATCCAGGCGCAAGATTTTACCCAGCAGGGTGGCCGGGTTTTGAGCATTGCCAAAGGGATCGCCCGCCGATCCACCATCTCCCAGACCAGCGTAGAGGTAACCATCTGGGCCGAAGGTCAGCACCCCGCCATTGTGATTGGGGAAGGGTTGGTGAACGGTGAGCAAAATTTTTTCGCTGTGGGGGTCGGCCAGGTTGGGATTTTGCGTTACTTGAAAGCGGGCAATGACCGTATCCCCGCGGCGATCGGTGTAATTGACGTAAAAATAACCATTTTCGGTATAGTGCGGGTGAAAAGCCAGCCCTAAGAGTCCCTGTTCGTTTCCACTGCTACCTACTTCCTGGCGAATATCCAGGAAGGGATCAGGCAACAAAGTGCCATTCTGAAAAACGCGAATGCGTCCTGCCTGCTCGACGATGAAGAGGCGGTCACTCCCATCGCCCGCGATTTGCAGATCCACGGGACGAAGCAAGCCATCCGTTACAAGCGCCCAGGTGAAGGCTGTTGAATCGGGGAAGGCGGGTTGAGGGGTGGATGTATCGCTTGGGGGGAGAGACGTCTGTGAGGGGGACGGGGATGGAGAAAACGTCGAGGGGAGGGGAAAAGCCGGTGAGGAGGAGGCCGGCGCGGGCGGAGTCGGAGGCGGGGTGGTCTGCGGTGCACAGGCGCCGAGAAAAACGATGGTCAGGATCAGCCAGAGGGGACGCATATTCTCTATTTTTGTTGTTCGTTTGCTTCACAGACCTCAGCATCGATGATTTCACTCTCTTCGGCCGGTTGGGTGAGTGCTCGCAGATGTTCCTGAACTACGCTGGGTGGGCAAAACTCTACAAACAGATAAGAGCCCAGCCACAAGACGGCAGCGTCGTCCAGTGCGCCGATGACGGGCAGAGCCACCCCGGGGGCCAGGTCCACCGGTGAAATGAAGTAGGCCAGGGCAGCGATAGGGATGAGTTTGAGGAAGAAGTTGACACGCCGGTCTGTCATCAGGCGCAGGATGAGTTTGATGCGCAGGACAATGTCGCGCAGGCCACTGCCCTGCTGGGGCAGCATCAGATCGCCAGGAGTTTTTTGGGGCATGGGTCACCTCGAAAAAGAATGGGGAGATTATAAATCACATGCAACTTTTTTGCAGTTGTACCATCTAAGGTTATATGTGCAAAACTTTTGTTGGAGTTGACTCATGGAAATGGTGATTGATTTTCCCGGTGGCGCCCGTGTGGATGCTCATTTTGGACCTTTTACTGTAAAAACCGACCAGCCGCCCAGCGCCAGTGCGCCAACGCCGTTCGCGGTGTTCCTGGCCTCGATTGGTACCTGTGCAGGGATTTACGTCCTGGGTTTTTGCCGCCAGCGCGGGTTGCCCACAGATGGAATACGCATCATTCAACGCATGCACAGCAATCCGTTTACCGGCATGGTGGAAAAGATTGACCTGGAGATTCAGGTGCCGCCTGAGTTCCCGGAAAAGTATCACGATGCGGTGATTCGGGCTGCTGAATTGTGCGCAGTGAAAAAGCACTTTGAAAACCCGCCTCAGTTTGAGATTGTGACCAGGCAGATTTCCCCGGCGAAGGCCTGAAGCCGGACGCATTCTCCTTTTCTCAGCGCACGAGCCGGATTGGCTCGTGCGCTTTTTATGGCACAGACCTGCGCAGGTCTATTCATCTCGAGTATCTATTCAGGCATGTCATTGCGAGGAGCGTTCTGCCTGCACTGTGCCGCAGGCACACGTGTGCGATAGCATCCCCTTTGGGGACGAAGCAATCTCTCTAATGCCAGATTGGCTCGTTGGAACAGGAGATTGCTTCTCCCACGCTGCGTTCGGGGCAGGCGCTTCGCTCGCAATGGCATTTGCAGTTGTTTTTTCTCTATGGCTGAACAGTTACTATCTCGATTTGCTTTTTTGGGCGACTTCTTTTTCTGCGGGTTAACTCAGGGTTTGTTTGAAAGCGGCAATGCGTTCTTCGGCAAGTTGAAGATAGGTGGGGTCGAGGTCGTAGCCGACGTAGAATCTTTCGGCTTTCAGGGCGGCCAGGGCGGTAGAGCCGCTGCCCATGAAGGGATCGAGGACGATGTCGCCCTTGAAGGTATAGAGTTGAATCAGGCGATAGGGTAGCTCTACGGGAAAGGGGGCTGGGTGACCTACTTTTCTGGCCGATTCAGGGTTGATTCGCCAGACAGATTTCGTCCATTCCATAAATTGGTCACGGCTAATGGTATTTTCTTTATCGCCTTTTTTGCGCTTAAAAGTGCCCTTGGAAAACACCAGGATGTATTCGTGCGTGTCGCGTAAGATGGGATTGGAAGCCGAGCGCCAGCTCCCCCAGGCCATCGAAACGCCCGCTCCCGCATCTTTGGCCCAGATGATTTCGCCGCGCATTTTGAAGCCGATTTCGAGCATCATCTGGGAAATGTAATCAGAAAGGGGGATATACGGTTTACGTCCCAGGTTGGCCACATTCACGCAAGCGCGTCCGCCATAGACCAGGACGCGGTAAGTCTCACTGAACACATTGTAAAGCAGGCTCAGGTATTCCTGGAGCGATAAATCAGCATCGTATTCTTTCGAAGCGTTGTAAGGAGGCGAGGTTACCATCAAATGCACGGAATGATCGGGGATTTCGCTCATTTTTTCCGAGGTGCCCAGGATAATTTTGTTGAGATATTCGGCCGGGAAGGGCTGATCGGGCACGGCGGCGACTTGCGGCCCAGCCTGGGAAAGATCAGCGTAGAGACGAGAGTTGTAATAAGCCGAGGAATCGTGACTGATTCGCTTGGGCGTGCCAAATTTGCTGGTTTTGCTGCCTTTTTTCATAAGATTTTTAAGATTTTGCATCGAATGACACGAATGCATCGAATTTTCTTTGAGCGTGTTTTGAAATTCATGTTCCAACCACAGATGAACACAGATGA
>JBMFPJ010000218.1:0-4158 GCA_049969175.1 Anaerolineae bacterium
ATTTTCGGCGATGGCGGCCAGACGCGCGATTTGATCTTTGTGGGCGATGTGGCGCGTGCCAATTTGCTCGCCGCGGAGCATCCCGCCGCGGCTGGCCAGGTTTTCAATATCTGCACCGGGCAGGAGACGCGCGTGCTCGATCTGTTGGATGTGCTGTTGCCGTTGTTCCCCGCCGCGCCCCCGCCGGTTTTTGGCGCGCCGCGCCCTGGGGATATTTATCGCTCGGTTGGTAACCCCCAAAAGGCGGAACAGGTGTTGGGTTTTCGCGCCGAAGTGCCCC
Source organism: Anaerolineae bacterium (assembly GCA_049969175.1). Taxonomy (GTDB): domain Bacteria; phylum Chloroflexota; class Anaerolineae; order Anaerolineales; family Villigracilaceae; genus DAOUAN01. The sequence continues at coordinate 281 of JBMFPJ010000218.1, forward strand.
TCGCCGAAGGTTTGAAGGAAACGGTAGCATGGATGCGAAGCTGAGTTCGCGCCCTCGCCTGCATGTACGCAATCGTTTTGTGCTGGCCGGGGATGTGGCCCTGATCATCACTGCCGTTTTGGGCAGTTTTGCCCTGCGGCTGGATGTGGCCCAACTGCCCTATTACTTTCCGGCGACGCTCATCATGTGCGCCGTGGCGTTGCTGGTGAAAATCCCCACCTTTTATTTCTTCGGGTTGTATCGTCGCCTGTGGGTGTATGCCAGTACCAATGAATTGCGGCTGATCGTCGTCGCGGTGAGCGCGGCCTCGGTGTTGACTTCGGGGGTGATGTTGCTGTTGATGGGCGCTGGCCTGGTCCAACCGGGAATGCCGCGCACTGCTTTGGGGATTGATTGGTTGATCTCGCTGGTGCTCATCGGCGGATCGCGCTTTGCTTTGCGCATTCTGGCCGAGCAGATGGCTACCCGGCGCGAGGAGAAGAGCCGCCGCGCCCTCATCATCGGCGCAGGGGATGCTGGCGCTCTGGTGGCCCGCGAGTTGCAAAAATCTTCGCAATTGAATATTTTGCCCATGGGGTTTCTGGATGATGACCCGGCCAAGCAACACAAAGAAATTTATGGCGTGCCGGTGATCGGGGAGATCGCCTCGTTGCCAGATGTGCTGGATAACCATCAGGTGGATGAAGTGATCATTGCCATCCCCTCTGCACCGGGGCGGGTGGTGCGCCTGGTCAATGACATTTGTCGCCTGAAAGGGATTCCCTCCCGCACCATGCCCGGCCTCTACGAGTTGATCGGTGGCAAAGTCAGCGTCAACCGCCTGCGCGAAGTGGACATTACCGACCTGCTACGCCGCGAACCGGTTAAGATTGATGACCGTCTGATCGGCGCCAGTTTTAGCGGCAAGCGCGTGCTGGTCACGGGCGCGGGTGGCTCCATCGGTCGCGAAATTTGTCGTCAGGTAGCGCGCTGGGGGCCGGCCGAACTGGTGTTATTGGGGCATGGCGAAAACAGCATCTTCGAAGCCTTGCTGGAACTGGGGGAAAGTTTCCCTGGCCTCTCGTTGCGGCCGGTCATTGCCGATGTACGCGATGCCGGGCGCATTCAGGAAATCTTCCGCCGGCATCGCCCGGAGGTGGTCTTCCACGCCGCAGCCCACAAACACGTGCCGCTCATGGAGGTGAACGTCGAAGAAGCGGTGACTAACAACGTGTTGGGCACGCAAAACGTGGTCAATGCGGCCATTGCCCACGGCGTGGAACGACTGGTACTCATCTCGACCGACAAAGCCATTCGTCCGGTCAGTGTGATGGGCGCAACCAAACGCCTGGCCGAAATGATCGTGCTCGATGCCGCCCATCGCAGCGGGCGCGCCTTCTCGGTCGTCCGCTTTGGGAACGTGCTGGGCAGCCGCGGCAGCGTGGTGCCTCTCTTCAAGCAGCAGATCGCCCGCGGCGGGCCGGTCACCGTCACCCATCCCGATATGCGCCGCTATTTCATGACCATCCCTGAGGCCGTCCATCTGGTCTTGCAGGCTGCGGCCATGGGGCAGGGCGGCGAAGTCTTCCTGCTCAACATGGGGCAACAGGTGCGCATCCTCGACCTGGCCGAAGACCTCATCCGCCTTTCGGGCCTGGAACCTGGTCGCGACATTGAAATCGTCTTTACTGGCATTCGCCCCGGCGAAAAACTGAGCGAAGATTTGTGGGAAGAGGGAATGCACTTTCAACCTACTGCTCACCCGGAAATCTTCCGCGTGGAAGATGATGAAAGCGTGGATGGGCAACACCTGGCGCGCGCTGTGGAGGATCTTGCCCACCTGGCGCGTCAATCTGAGACCGAAAGCCTGTTGCGTCTGCTTGACGAATCCATCCCCTCCGCGGCGGTACGTTCTGCACCCCCGCCGGATATGACCTCCCTGGTTTGATCTATGCCTGAAGTTTCCGCGATTGTCTGGAAGAACTGGCTGGAAGAACGACCCGATGCGCACCTTTTGCAGACCGCCGAATGGGGCGATTTAAAAGCCGCTTTTGGCTGGGAACCTGTTCGCCTCATCTCGGACGAAGGGGCGGGCGCGCAAATCTTATTCCGCCCCCTCCCCCTGGGCTGGACTCTGGCTTACCTGCCCAAGCCCGCCCTCGGCAGGGATTGGCGAGAGCACTATGCCGATTTCTGGCAGCAAGTTGAACGATCCTGCCGCAAGCGGCGAGCGATTTTTCTCAAGATCGAAGCGGATGTCTGGGAAGAGGAGGCATTTGTGTCGCCTCCGCAGCTGGTTCGCTCACCCCACAACATTCAACCCCCGCGTACCATTGTGGTCGATTTGCGCGGTTCAGAAGATGATCTTCTGGCGCGCATGAAGCAAAAAACCCGTTACAACATTCGCCTGGCGCAGAAGAAAGGGGTGCGTGTCCGTCCGTGGGACGATTTAGATGCTTTCTATCGCCTGATGCAAATGACTGGCGGACGCGATGGCTTTGGGGTGCACTCGCTGGAATATTACCGCCGCGCCTATCAACTGTTTCAGCCGGCTGGAATGGGTGAACTGCTGGTGGCCGAATATCAATCTATTCCGCTGGCGGCGTTGATGATCTTCCGCCGGGGGCGGCGCGCCTGGTATTTTTATGGCGCTTCCAGCGACGAGCAGCGTAACCTGATGCCCACTTACCTGCTCCAATGGGAGGCGATGCGCTGGGCCAGAGAACACGGTTGCCTGGAATATGATTTGTGGGGCATCCCCGATGAAGACGAGGCCACGCTGGAGGCTGGTTTCGAAACGCGCCGCGAGGGCTTATGGGGCGTGTATCGCTTCAAACGCGGTTTCGGCGGAACAGTGAAACGTGCCGCTCAGGCCCTGGATTGGGTCTTTCAGCCTTTCTGGTATCGGCTATATTTACGTTTTTTACAGGTCAGAAGTATTCGATGAATTGGGATTCCTTGATTGCCACCTTGCCTTCTGCTCATCTCCTCCAGTCCTGGGAATGGGGGCAGGTAAAAGCGCACTATGGCTGGACTCCGCTCTATGCTCTGTGGGGAGCGGGTGGTGAGTTTCGCCTGGAAAGTGACGTCAACCGGCTGTTCCCTTTGCCTTTTTCGGTGGTGGCCGCTGCGCTGATTTTGAAGAAGACTGTGCTCAACCGTGCTTTTGCCGCGAGGCTCTCTTTGCTGTATGTCCCAAAGGGACCTTTGCTGGATTGGAGCAATGAGCCATTACGCCGGCGGGTACTGGATGATTTGCAATCGTTTGCCCGTAGCCAGGGAGCGATTTTTTTGAAAGCCGACCCTGATGTGGTGCTGGGTACGGGAATCCCTGGGGGGGAGGTAGAGACTCGCGATAACGGCGGCCAGGCGGTGAGGTCCGATTTGATGCGCCGCGGCTGGCTTTTTTCGCGGGACCAGATTCAGTTCCGCAATTCGGTTTGGGTGGATTTATCTCCCAGCGAGGGGGAAATCCTGGCGCGCATGAAGCAAAAGACGCGCTACAACATCCGCCTGGCAGGCAGAAAAGGGGTGGTGGTGCGTCTTGGTTCGCTGGCCGATTTGCCCCTGCTTTACAAAATGTACGCCGAGACCAGCCTGCGCGATGGATTTGTCATCCGTGAGGAAGGGTATTATCAGACCGTCTGGCGGATGTTTATGTCGAATGTGGGCGAAGTGGGCCTGTCTGCTCAGGCTGAACGCCCGTGTGCCCTGCCTTTGATTGCTGAAGTGGATGGGGAGGTGGTTGCCGCGATTTTTCTGTTCCTGTTTGCCGGGCGAGCGTATTATATTTATGGCATGTCCCGCGAGACGCACCGCGAGAAGATGCCCAATCATCTTTTGCAATGGGAAGCTATGCGACTGGCAAAAGCGGCGGGCTGCCAGGAGTATGACCTGTG
>JBMFPJ010000219.1:0-4122 GCA_049969175.1 Anaerolineae bacterium
GTGGGTGTTGGTTTTGCCTACAATCAGTGCGCCGGCTTTTTTGAGCTGTTCAACCACGAAGGCATCTTGCAGGGCAGGGGTATGACCAAAGAATTGGGGAGAGCCAGCCGTTGTCGGGGTGCCGGCTACGTCAATCAGATCTTTGACGGCGATGGGCAGGTGTGCCAGTGGCGCATCAGCAGAAGGAGCGTCCGCCCCTGGCGGTGGCTCCAAAACGGTGATGAAGGCATTCAACTGCGGGTTGAGCCGCTTGATTTGCTCCCGGTGGGCGGCAAACAGCGCCTGCGGGGTGACTTCGCCCTGAGTCAGGAGGCGTTTTGCAGAGGAGATGGTAAGAGAGAGTGTGTCCATGAGGCAATTATATAACGAAGACCTCCGGAGTTGGATGACCTCGGAGGTCTCATAGAGTTGGATCGAATTTTTAGAACAGGCCGACTACTCTGCCGGTCTTCAGGTCAATATCCACATCGTAGAAGACCGGGCGGGTGGGCAAACCAGGCATGGTGCGCATCTCACCGACCAGCGGGTAAAGGAAGCCCGCACCGACCGAGGCGCGAATATCGCGAATCGGGATACGGAATCCACTGGGAGCGCCTTTGATCGCGGGATCCGCCGTGAAGGAGAGGTGGGTCTTGGCCATGCACAGCGGCAGCTTGTCGAATCCCAGGCGGGTGTAGAGCTCAATCTTCTGCTCGGCTTCGGGCGAATAATCCACACCCTCTGCTCCGTAGATTTCCTTGCAGACGATTTCGATTTTTTCTTTGATCGAAAGATCAAGCGGATAGAGGAAGCGGAAGTTGCTGGGCTTCTCGGCGGCACGGACCACCGCTTCTGCCAGGGCGACCGCGCCGGCGCCGCCATCCATCCAGTGGGTGGAGACCACCGCGTCCATCGCACCGGCCTCCAGGGCAGCCTTGCGAATCAACTCGACCTCAGCGGGGGTGTCGGTGGCAAAGGAGTTGACCGCCACCACCACGTTCACCCCAAATTTCAGGGCATTCTTGATGTGGCGCTCCAGGTTGGGCAGACCCTTGCGCAGCAGGTCCAGGTTCTCTTCGGTGTATTCGTGCGCCAGGGGTTTGCCAGCCACCACCTTTGGCCCGCCGCCGTGCATCTTCAAAGCGCGTACAGTGGCCACCAGGACTACCACATGCGGAATCAGACCGGAGTAACGGCACTTGATATCGAAGAATTTTTCCATGCCGATGTCGGCGCCAAAGCCCGATTCGGTGACCACGTAGCCATCCGCGCCGACCAGTTTGAGAGCGATCTGATCGGCGATGATGGAACTGTTGCCATGAGCAATGTTGGCGAACGGCCCGGCGTGAACGAAAGCAGGTGTCCCCTCCAGAGTTTGCATCAGGTTGGGTTTGATCGTGTCTTTCATCAAGACGGCCAGCGCACCGGCCACACCCAAATCTTCAGCCGTGATGGCCTCACCGCTCTTGCTGGTGGCCACGACCATCCGGCCGAGACGTTCGCGCATATCCTCCAGGCTGGTGGTGAGCGCCAGAATGGCCATGATCTCGCTGGCGACCGTGATGTCGAAGCCGGAACGATGCTCAAAGCCCTGTTCTTCTTTGCCCAGTCCCACCATGATCTCGCGCAGGAAACGGTCGTTGGTATCCATCACTCGCCGCCATTGAATGCCGTTCGGGTCAATATCCAGGCGGACAAAGCGCCGGCGCTCTTCGGGCGTCAATTCGTTGGGATCTGTCTTGTCAATGCCGAGTTTCTTCAAACGGCGTAGCATGGTCGGTGAGAAGCGACGGTTGCCCTGTTTATCGGGTGGGCAAAGGGCATTGAAGAGTTTTTCATCATCCTGCAGCGCCTCGTGCATCATGCGAGCATCCAGAGCAGCCGCGCACAGGTTGTGGGCTGCAGTGATGGCGTGAATGTCACCGGTCAGGTGCAGGTTGAAATCTTCCATGGGGATGACCTGGGAGTAACCGCCACCTGCCGCCCCCCCTTTGATGCCGAAGGTAGGTCCCTGCGAAGGCTGGCGAATGCAGGTGAAAACCTTTTTACCCAAATGGGCGCCCAGTGCCTGGCTCAGGCCGACGGTGGTGGTCGTTTTCCCTTCTCCGAGAGGAGTAGGCGTGATGGCGGTCACGTCAATGTATTTACCGTTGGGCACATCTTTCAGCCGTTCCAGGATTTCTAGTTTCACCTTGGCCTTGTAAGGGCCGTAAAATTCCAGTTCCTCCGGCAAGATGCCCGCTTCTTCAGCCACCTGAGCGATGGGCTTGATTTCTGCGGCCTGTGCAATTTCGATATCCGAAGGCACGGGACGAACGATTTTCAATTTGGTTGGAGTGAAGGGTAGAGCCATCGAAATCTCCTCTTTTGGGTGAGATATTTCTTCTGGTAGTATTTTTGACGATTTTTAACGGCAGGGCAAGAGACTTCCTTCCCACCTTTTTGTGTCTTGTGTCACAATGTGATTTTTGTCCCCAGCGGCTCTCCTTCCAGAGCGCGTAGCAGCTTACCGGGTGCCTCTGCCGAGAAAATTTGTGCTTCTAACTCAGGGAATTCCTGAACAAGCGCCAACATTTGCTGGACTTTTGCTGCCATCCCGCCGGTGACATCCACTCCCTGGGCGTTACCAATCCCCCGGCGCATCGCTTCATAGGACGTTGGAGTCAGGCGCGGCAAAAGGCGCGTTCTCTGCGGGAAGTCTTCCCACACTCCGGCCTCCCGGCCGGCCAGCAAAATGCGCGCCGGGGAAAATTGTCGTGCGAGGTACATAAAGAGATCTTCCGTCGAAAGAATTGTCCCCCCGCGCACCTCATCGAAGACTACGTCGCCGTACACCACTGGCAGGATGCCATTGGCCAATGCCATGCGGATCGGAGTAGTTTCCCACAGGGATACGACCCCATTGCTGGCGAGAACACTGGCCGAAGGCGGAAAAGACAGAGCCGGAGCACCTGCTTTGTGGAGCGCATCCATCACATAACGGTTGAGTAAAGCAGCCTGGTAGCCCACCTCGGCAAAACCACGCCAATATTTTTCACCCATTGACTCGCTCCGCAGCCCGTCGCGAGTGCCATGCTCTTTGGCCGCGCTGTGGCCAAATGAGCCGGATCCATGCCCCAAAACGAGACGCAGCCCCGGCGTCCGGCTGAGAACCGTGACAATTTGTAAAGCCAGATCGGCCAGGACATCCAGGCGCGGGGTGTAGGGACGCGCCTTGTCGGTGATCAGCGATCCGCCCAGCTTGAGAAAGATCAGTTCACTCATCGCCTCAATTCTAACATCCCTTCAGCCAGGGAAGATAGAGAACATGCTATAATTTTCCGCATGGACATTCATGCTGGCGTTATCGCCTTTGTGATTTTGGCCTCAATTTTTGCCTTATGGAGCGCCCGGGCAGGTTGGCGCTCCATCCGTTCTGCACGCAGGTTGACGTTCTATCGCCTGCGCCGCAAACGAATCGGCACGGGCTGGCGTTTGTTGGGAACCTCGCTTTTGCTGGCTGGCCTGGCTGCCTGGATGGCGCTGTATGGCGAGCCGTTGGCCTATCAATACTTTCCGCCTTCGCCCACCCCCAGCCTGACGCCGACGATCACCCTTTCTCCTACCATTACGCTCAGCCCGACGATCACGCTTACCCCCACCATCACCGATACACCGCTGGTGACCGATACACCGACCATCACACTGACTCCCTTCCTGCCACCGGCCATTGAAGCCCTGTTTGAGAGCTCGGTTACACCGAACCCGAATGCCATCTTCAGCCCGCTTCAGTTTTCAACGGAATTTGATGGAGTTAACGCGGTGAACCCCCAAACCGTGTTCCAAAACCCGATTCAACACATGTACGGCGTGTTTTCTTACGATCAAATGGTGCCCGGTGCGCAGTGGACGGCGCTCTGGTTGCGCGATGGTGAACTGGTGCACTACGAAACCAAGCCCTGGGATGGCACCACCGGTGGCTATGGTTACACCGATTGGGCGCCACCACCGGAGAAATGGTTGCCCGGCACCTATGAAGTGCAGATTTTTGTGGGCACGGAATGGAAAGTCGTCGGACGCTTTATTGTACAGGGCGAACCGCCCACATCCACACCGACGCGCACACCTACCCTAACCCGTACTCCCAGCCCCACGCCCACCCCC
>JBMFPJ010000220.1:0-4115 GCA_049969175.1 Anaerolineae bacterium
ATAGAACCAGCTCAGGCGGAAGAGCCAGGAGGCAGAAAAGCGAGCGGAGCGAGCTTCAGCGATGCTCATAGATCACGTAATCCTCTTTCTGCTGGATTGGGCGATAGTTTTCCGCCAGGAACTGGCGCAGGGCGGGAAAATCACGGCTGGTATCGGTGCCAGAGACCCAGGGTTTATCGGCACTGGTGATTTCGAGGATAAAGCGTGGCGGATGGGCTTGCAAGGCTTGCAGGAAGCGGGTGCGCAGACCCTGGATGTAGGGATGGGAGACGTGATGGTAAAAGTAGAAATCGAAGACAAACGGGGTGGCCAGGCTGGCGCGGCTGATGAGCATCGCCTGGAGCGTGCCGCCGGTCCAATCCAGCGGCTGGACGGTATCGCCGGGGCGTAGCTGCTTTTGCAGGAACTCTGCCATGCGATCGATGCGGCCGCCGAGGGGGGCAATGGGTTTGCCGGCAATCTGGCGCAGCATGACCACTGGCGGACGCAGGTTCACGGCTATAGCCAGGAGCAGGGCCAGCGTGGCGGCCACCTGCCAGCGCGGGGAGGTGTCTTCCAGCAGGCAGAGTGAGGCCAGGAGAAAGACAAAATACAGGAATGGCAGCCAGTGATAATCAAAGAACTGACCAGAGAAGGCCGGATAGAGAGCATAGACCAGCGTCAGACCGGCCAGGATGAAAACCTGCCGCAGACGGATGGGGAACGGGCGAAAGGCGGATTCTGCCAGAATCAGCCCCAGGCCGGCGGGAAGCAACCACACGGCGTTTCCTCCCAGACGGGCGGTCTGCTTCAGGATAAAGAGCCAGCGCGCCGCCCCGGGCGGGACTTCCATCTCGCCGTTGATCTGAGCGTAGAGCGGCCAGTAGTTGCGGGCAATCTCCAGGAAGGGGGCGAGCATGCCACCGCGCGCCAGCCAGAAAGTCAACGCGGCGAGGGGGAGCAGGAATCCGCCCAGGGCGGGGAGAAGGACGCGGGTCCTGATCGCGCTCGAAGTCCGCTTTGAGGCGCCGGGCGCGGGGAGCAGTTCGGCCAGGAGGAGGGGAAGCAATCCAATGGCAGCATGGGGCTTGATGGTGGCGGCAATCCCAAAACAAAGGCCGAGGAGCAGGAAAGTTAGCCAGGTCTTCGTTGCGGCAAAGGTCAGCCAGAGGCCACTGGCGAGGAAGAACAGCAACAGGTATTCGCGTTGCAGCGCCAGGGAAGGGCCGCCTTGTAGATACTTCAGGCCGAAGAGCAGGGCGGCCAGCAGGGCGCTCTTCCAGCCGAAGCGCCGCATGAACAAGAAGGTGAGACTCAGCAGAGCGAAAAGCAGGGCAAGATCGAGCAGGCGCAGGCGGAAATCGTTGAAGCGGCTGGCCCAGCCCAGCAGGAAGTAAACGGCATAAGTGCCGGGCATCTGGAAGTCGAACAGGTCGCGGTAGGGCAGACGGCCTTCGGTGCCCATCAGGTAGGTTTCATAGAGCAGAGGTGCCTGATCGTGGGCTATGCGCCAGCGCAGCGAAAACGCCATCTCCCCTGCCAGCCAGAGTGCCGGGAGGAGCAGGAGCAGCAGCCGCAACCAGGCGAGGAGGGAGCGGCGGCGAAAGGAGGGGCGCGGAAGGGACATCAGAACGTCCAGCTTTTCAAGATTTGCATTGCCTTGTAGTGGGTGAGGTCCAGCTGTAACGGGGTGATGGAGACATATCCCTGTGCCAGGGCGCCGAAATCGGTGCCCTCTTCGACGATGCCGGTTGGCGCTTCGCCGCCGATCCAGTAATAGGGGCGGCCGCGCGGATCGACGCGGGCATCCAGCGCGTCGCGGTAGACGCGCAACCCCTGGCGGGTAATCATAAATCCTTTGAGTTCTGCCTCGCTCCGGTAAGGCACGTTGACATTGAGCACAACATCTGCCGGCAGGCCATCGCTTAAGACGCGTTCCACCACCCGGCGGGCGACGCTGGCGGCGGTGGAGTAATCCAGTTCGCCGATGTGTTTTTCGGGCGAATCGAGCGAGACGGCGATGCCTGTCACACCGGCGATGACCGCTTCCATGGCGGCAGTGACCGTACCCGAATAGGTGACATCGTGTCCCACGTTGGCGTTGGGGTTAATGCCGGAGACGACCAGGTCCACTTTCTCGACCAGGCCGAGCAAAGCGAGGGCTACGCAATCGGAGGGCGCTCCGTCGGAGGTCAGAGCGGGGGTGCCATCGGCCAGGAGCGTTTCTTTGACGCGCAATGGGCGATCGATGGTCTTGACATGTCCGGATGCCGACCAGTTGCGATCGGGGGCGAGGACGGTTACCTGCCCCAGCTTGCGCATTTCTTTGGCCAGAGCCAGCAAGCCTGGCGCCTGAACACCGTCATCATTGGTTACCAGAATGTGCATAGATGGGCTTTCTCCTGCTCAATTTGAGGGTGGGAGAATTATAACCCGGCTAGCACTGCCTTCAGAGCCTTTCAAGGCTGTCGAAAGCAGTGCGGGGAGGAGCCGCGCAGGACAAGACTCAGCCTCGTCTTACAAGATCCGCTCTGATGTTGGGATATGAGTTCGGACAAGCGTGAAAGCGAAGGCGGCTGGAAGCCGCCTTCGTAACGCCAGCCTGCCGATTTATCGGCGGGCGGACATCGGCGCCGATACCCGCAATGCTATACCCCAAAAACCCCGCTGAAGCGGGGTGTGGAACAGGCTTTTCATATCGCCGGATGCTTTGACACATCGAAAGACTGTCCGAACTTATGTCTGAACTTCAAAACCGCCTGCTTGACAAGTTGACAATTGGGGATAAAATCAAAACGTAGCGCGGAATTCATTCCGCAACCTAAAGCGACATGAATGTCGTGCTACAAAATCTTCGCGGTTGTGATGGTTTTTCAAGGGCAATTCTATAAGCGGGTAACTCCGCTTTCATTTCTCGTTCTAGTTAGTGTAAAAAATACACTAAAGGAGTGACCGTGATGAACCTTCCTATCCCCTCGTTTTTTGACCCTCAAAAGGTGGGTCAGGTGTGGCGTGTGTCTTACGAAGAACGCGCCCGCCAGGGACGCGAATGGGCGCATCAGCACCACCTGCAACCCGCTACCTATGACCAGACCAAAACCTGGTTGATGCTCATTGACGTGCAAAACACCTTCTGCCTGCCCGAATTTGAATTGTTTGTCGCCGGGCGCAGTGGCATGGGCGCTGTGGAAGATAATCGTCGCCTGTGCGAATTCATCTATCGCAACCTGGGAAACATCACCCAGATCACCGCCACACTGGATACGCACCAGACCCTGCAAATTTTCCACGCCATCTTCCTGGTGGATGCAGAGGGCAATCATCCCGCCCCCTATTCGATGGTCTCCGCGGCCGACCTGCGCCAGGGACGCTGGCGCTTTAACCCAGCGCTGGCAGGACATTTTAACATCACCCCCGAATATGGTCAGCAACGCCTGATTCACTATGCTGAACAACTGGAGAAAAAAGGCAAATATGCCCTCACCATCTGGCCTTACCATGCCATGCTGGGCGGAATTGGCCATGCCCTGGTCGCCTCGGTAGAGGAGGCCATTTTCTTCCACTCCATTGCCCGCCTGGCCCAGCCCCACTTTGAAATCAAAGGTGACCGCCCCTTTACCGAGCATTATTCTGTCATTGGCCCAGAAGTGTTGCACGGCCCGCAAGGCGAAGTGCTGGGCGAACACAACCCCAAATTTATCGAAACCCTCCAGCGCGTCGACCGCCTGGTGATCGCTGGCCAGGCCAAAAGTCACTGCGTGGCGTGGACCATCGCCGACCTGCTCGAAGACATCCGCGCCACCGATCCGACCCTGGCGCAGAAGGTCTATTTACTCGAAGATTGCACCTCCCCCGTGGTCGTTCCCGGTGCCGATTTCACCGACCAGGCCAACGAAGCCTTTGCCCGCTTTGCCGAAGCCGGAATGAAAATTGTTCGCTCCACCGAGGATTTCTTGGCGGCCTAAACGATTTTTCCGCATGTATACTCCTCAACTCCACAGCGAATGACTGGAAAAATTCGCCGCAATTGCAGAAAAAGGATGAAAAATCATGTCCATCTTCGATGGTAAACGACTGACGAACGAAACCTTCAAACTCGATATTGAACGCATGCGCCGCGGCTGGTATTCAGACAA
>JBMFPJ010000221.1:0-4067 GCA_049969175.1 Anaerolineae bacterium
CCAATGTCGGCGATCAGCTTCAATTCCAGGCGGAGGCGTCTTTCCTCGCCGGGCTCGCCGCGTTCGGCGGTGCGCGGCGCCTGGTTGCTGGCGGTGGCGAAATGCTGGTTGCCGCGTCCGCCGCGCCCTCCTTTGCAAACGGTGAGGCGCTGCCCGGGTTGGGTGAGATCGCCGAGCAGTTCGCCGCTCTCGGCATCGAAGATCATGGTGCCGGGTGGAACGGGAATGATCAGGTCTTTGCCGTTGCGTCCGGTCATTTGCTGGGGTCCGCCGTTGACGCCGTTCTCGGCGATGAACTTTTGGTTGGGGCGAAAGGCGGAAAGGGTGTTGAGGGTGGCTTTGACTTCAAAAATGACATCGCCACCTTTGCCGCCATCGCCGCCATCTGGCCCGCCGCGAGGGACATATTTTTCGCGGCGAAAGTGCACCAGGCCATCTCCGCCTTTTCCTGCACGTACGTAAATTTCGATTTGATCTACAAACATGCCCTGATTATAAATGAAGTGGGGCAACTGCGCTGAGTTGCCCCATGCTGTTAGAGCAAAAAGATGTTATTTGCCCGGCAGGCTTCAATCATCTCTGGGGGCCACAGGCTGGCCTGTACTTCGCCGATGTGGGCTTTGCGCAGATAATACATACACAGCCGCGATTGACCGATGCCGCCGCCGATCGAGAGAGGCAACTCCCCGTTGAGCAGCCGGCGATGAAAATAGAGCGAGGCGCGTTCTTGCGCGCCGCGCATTTCCAGCTGTTTGCGCAGCGAGGACGGGTCGACGCGAATGCCCATCGAGGACAGTTCAAAGGCGCAACCCAGCACACTGTTCCAGACGACAATGTCGCCGTTCAGGCCGCGATAGCCGTTGACCGTTTCGGTGATCCAGTCATCGTAATCGGGGGCGCGACCATCGTGGGGTTGCCCATCGGCCAGCGGCGCACCAATGCCGATGATGAACACGGCTTTGTGCTGGCGCACAAATTCTTCCTCGCGCTGGCGGGGGGTCAGGTACGGATATTGTTTTTGCAAATCTTCGGCGTGGACAAAGGTGATCTCTTCTGGCAATTCCGGCTTGAACTCAGGATAGTGGTCGAAGACGTGAAATTCGGTGCGTTTGATCACGCTGTAAATTTTGCGGACGATGTATTTGAGAAAATCCAGATTTCTCTCTTCCGGCAGGATGACGCGCTCCCAGTCCCATTGATCCACATAAAGCGAGTGGAGGTTATCCAGGGTCTCAGAGGGGCGGATGGCGTTCATGTCGGTGTACAGGCCGTAGCCAGGGGGAATGCGGTAGTCGGCCAACATCATCCGCTTCCATTTGGCTAGCGATTGGACAATTTCGGCTTGTTGACCGTCCAGGTCTTCGATGGCAAATGTGGCGGGTTTTTCCACACCGTTCAGGTCGTCGTTGATGCCGGTTCCTTTGAGCACGAACAGCGGAGCAGTGACGCGCATCAGGCGCAGTTCGGCGGCGAGGTTGGCCTCAAAGAAATCTTTGACCAGTTTGATGGCCTTTTCCGTCTGCCAGATGTCCAGGGCAGGGCGGTAAGCGGGGGGAAGAATGAATTGGGACATTTTACTCTCTCCTTTGGGTGAGTTAAATAAAAACCGCCCAACGCAGCAGGCGTTGGGCGATTCTTTACTAGAATAAGCGTTTTTAGTCGGTAGGAATGCTTCGCCCAACGTCCTGCGAGAGGCCGTTATTATTATTGTTATTGACGTTGGCGAAGCGAAGGATGTTCATATTTAGAATTATACCATGAATTTACTGCAAAAAGCGCCGTTTTAGCGCAGGGCTGAATATATCTCATTCCCTTCCGCCGTCTGAGGGGCGTGCGTTGTGTTGCACCTGCCGCTGACGGAGGAGGAGGGCACGGAAGACAGGCCAGAACCCCCTGACGGGGGCAGGTGCCTGTCCTGCGCTGACAGGAGCCGTGGTCAGGACTCTGCCTTGACACCACCGGACAAGGCGCAGCCTTGTCCTACCCCCTTCCTTTCCAGGCTGTTCTACGGGTTATTGTGCCAGTTTCCAGGCGGAGGGTAGAACCAGGGCGGCTGCCACCATTTTGCCCGCATCGCCGATCAGAAAGGGGAAGATGCCGAGGGCGAGGGCTTTCGTCAGGCTGCCCAGGAAGATGGCCAGCCAGGCCGCGCCGCAGGCGTAGATGATGAGTGTGCCGACCAGAAAGGGGATCAGAGAGGTGCGCAGGTTGCGTTCCAGGCCGCGCTCGGCCAGCAGACCGATGATATAGGCGGCGAGGACGAAGCCAAACAGATAGCCCGCCGTTGCGCCGCTCAACACTCGTAACCCGCTGGTGCCTCCGGCAAAGAAGGGGAGGCCCAGCGCGCCTTCGGCCAGGTAGGTCAGCAGGGCGGCTGCCCCGCGACGCGATCCCAGCGCCGCGCCGACCAGCAACACGGCAAAGGTCTGACCAGTGATGGGCACTGGCGAAAAGGGTAAGGGGATTTCTATTTGCGCAAAGAGCGCCACGAACAACGCTCCAGCCAGGATCAGGCTCAGGTCGCGCAACCAGCCCGAAGTCCGGGGGAAGAGGCGGGTGGAAAGAGTAGGGGCAAGAGCAGTCACCAGAGAGACCTCCAAAATAAAAGTCGGGACGGTTGTCCGTTCCCGAATTCATAACCCGAAGTTTATTTTTTCGTTCCGAATTTTTTGATCAGCAGGTCGCGCAGTGTGGGTTGGCCGATTTCTTGCAGTTCGTAGCGCACGCGCTGGCTGGGTTTGTTGATTTTAATGATGCGTTTCAGATCAATGGGCGTGCCGATGATGACCAGGTCGACGTCGGCGCGATTGATGGTTTCTTCCAGGTCTTTCATCTGGGCGGCACCATATCCCATCGCTGGCAGGATTGGGCCGGTCTTGGGGTATTTCTGGTAGGTGGCGGCAATGGATTTGACCGCGAAGGGGCGCGGATCAACGATTTCGGCCGCGCCGAAGCGACGGGCAGCCACGTAACCGGCACCGTAGGTCATTTCGCCGTGGGTGAGGGTGGGGCCATCTTCGATGACCAGCACGCGCTTGCCGCGAATCGCTTCCGGGTCTTCGACGAAGAGCGGAGAGGCGGCTTCGATCTGGATGGCTTTGGGGTTCAGTTTGCGCAGTGATTCGCGCACGGCGATGACATTTTCGGGGTCGGCGGTGTCCACTTTGTTGATGACGAAGACGTCGGCCAGGCGGGCGTTGGTTTCGCCGGGGTGATAGGTGCTCTCGTGACCGGGGCGATGCGGGTCAGCAACGACGATCTGGAAATCGGAGACGTAGAAGGGGAAGTCGTTGTTGCCGCCATCCCACAGGATGATGTCCACTTCCTGCTCGGCCTGGCGCAGGATTTTTTCGTAGTCCACGCCGGCGTAGACGATCACGCCGTTATCGAGATGCGGTTCGTATTCCTCGCGTTCTTCGATGGTGCATTCGTGCTCGTCGAGGTCATCGTAATCGGCAAAGCGTTGCACTTCCTGGCGGACGAGGTTGCCGTAGGGCATGGGATGGCGGATTGCGGCGAGTTTGTAGCCGAGTTCGCGCAAAATGAGTGAAACTCGTCTCGTTGTCTGACTTTTGCCGGATCCTGTCCGAACGGCGCAGACCGAGACGACGGGCTTGGAGGATTTGATCTGGGTGAGTTTGGTGCCCATCAAGCGGAAATCGGCTCCGGCGGCGTTGACCAACGAGGCCTTGTGCATGACGTATTCATGGGGGACGTCGCTATAGGCAAAGACCACCTGATCCACGTTGTATTTTTTGATCAATTCGGGTAATTCTTCTTCGGCGAAGATGGGGATCCCTTTGGGGTAAAGATCGCCGGCCAATTCGGGGGGGTAGAGGCGGCCTTCAATATCGGGGATTTGGGTCGCGGTGAAAGCGACGACTTCGTAGTCTTTGTTGCCGCGGAAGAACGTGTTGAAGTTATGGAAGTCACGTCCCGCGGCGCCCATGATGATGGTTTTGATTGGCATGTTTTACTCCTGTGCATGTTTTGGGGTTTGAAAATTTGAAGGTTGGGAGTTGCGGAAAATTTTGCAACCAGCCAACCTTCAATTTATCTCACATTAC
>JBMFPJ010000222.1:0-4065 GCA_049969175.1 Anaerolineae bacterium
CGGAATTCATTCCGCAAACGAAGGCGACATAAATGTCGCCCTACGAAATTCGCGGTTGTAGCGCGGAATTCATTCCGCAAACGAAGGCGACATAAATGTCGCCCTACAAAATCTTCGCGGTTGTGATGGTTTTTCAAGAGCAAGCATTGCCGAGTTTGCATAAGAAACAGAGCCGGAGACTTGCTCTCCGGCTCACAGGCTTTGTCAGCACTCGCTATAACCGCAGGCGTAACATTTGCGGCAGCCCTCCTCGTTGACCACGGCGGCTTCACCACACTCTGGGCAGAGATCGCCGATTTGGAGAGGCATTTGGGCAGCTTCCGCCTCCAGGCGATGCCCGCCATTTGAACCAGCAGCAGAAATCACCTGAGCGCTTCCATCTTTTTCACTCAAATACCAATCCAGCACCTGGCCTACGCCATCCGGCAGGGAACGAACGCGATTGGGGCCGAATCCAAGCGAACGCCCGCCCCCGATGCCGGTCAGCTGGCGGACGATCTCGCGCAGGCGGTCACGCGGGACCACCGGGCTGGCCAGCCGCAGGATATACGAAATCAACCGACCAATCGCTTCTGAGACCGCTGCCGTCTCGGAGCCGGCCTTAGCCGTGTTGATAAACACCTCGAAAGGTTGGCCGCCGCCGTTTTCATTGATGGTGATAAAGGCCTTGCCCAGGGGGGTTTCCACATTATAAGTCACGCCGTTCAGAGCGCGCGGGCGCGGCTTCTTCATTTCGTGCCAGATGAGCGGCTGTTGCATCTGAAGCGGTGCTGCCTGCTTTTTCTCCGCCGTGGCTTTGGTCTCCAGCACCACTTTTTCGCGGCTACCGGTGACATAGACAGTAATACCTTTCGCACCCAGTTTCCAGGCCAGTTTGTAGGCCGTGGCCACATCTTCTTCCGTGGCAGTTTCAGGGAAGTTGACCGTCTTACTAATACTATTATCCACAAACGCCTGCAGGGCTGCCTGCATGCGCACATGCTCCTCAGCAGTGACATCGCTGGCCACAACGTAGACGTGCCGAATCTCTTCTGGCACTTCGGGGATGTGTTGACAGGTGCCTTCGTGCAACACGCGCTCGTAAATGGCCTGACGTTGTTCTTCAGGGATGCCGGCCTGGATGAGCGCCTGCTCGAAGCGTTGACTGGCATAGGTCAGCTGTAGGTCGCGCCCCTTGTCGTTGACATGGCGGATATAGGCCAGGGCAAAGACCGGTTCACAGCCATAGCCTTCCGTCCCGGCCACGGTGGCGATGGTACCTGTAGGGGCCACGGTCGTTTGCGCCGCGTTGCGGATGCCGTGCTGCCGAATGCCAGCAACGATCTCTTCCCAATTCACCGCTGGCCGGCCCCAATCGTGACGATAGGGAACAAGACTGCGCGGCGGCTGCCACTTCAGGTTTTCGGGATCGTAGATGCTGCCTTTGATAGCCGGGAAGGGGCCGCGCTCCTTCGCCAGATCAATGCTGGTCTTCATCGCATGGTAGCGGATAAATTCCATCACCTGGGAGGCGAATTCCTGTCCTTCTTCCGAACCATACCGCACCCCGACATGGTACATCAGATCGGCCAGGCCCATGATGCCCAGCCCGATGCGGCGGGCGCGATGAGCCGCTTCCTTCAACTGCGGCACAGCCGGGACGTAGGCATTCGCTTCCACCACGTCGTCCAGAAAGCGCGTTGCCGTTTCCACGCTCTGGCGCAGCGTTTCCCAATCCACTTTACCCTCGGGAGCACAGTGCTCCGCCAGGTTAACTGAACCCAAACAGCAGTTTTCAAAGGGACCGAGCCATTGCTCACCACAGGGGTTGGTCGCTTCCAGTTGATAGAGGTGGGGCACCGGGTTGGAGCGGTTGGCTGCATCCAGGAAAAGCACGCCCGGCTCGCCGTTGTGATGTGCCTGACGCACGATTTTCTCGAACAATTCTCTGGCGCGCACTTTCTTATAAACTTGGATCGGAATGCCAGCCTTTTCGGCATCCTCCAGTGTGCCGTTGAAGTTGCGGTAGCGGGGATCGGTCACATCCGGGAAGCGCAGCTCCCACTCTTCATCGTTCTCTACGGCGCGCATGAAGGCATCGGTAATGCCAACCGAGATATTGAAGTTGGTAATGGCGTTCTCGTCGGTTTTGCAAGTGATGAACTCTTCGATGTCAGGATGATCGACGCGCAGCACTCCCATGTTAGCGCCTCTGCGCGTTCCGCCCTGGGCGATCTCACCAAAGGCCTTATCGTAGACGCGCAGAAAGCCGACGGGACCGGTGGCCTGTCCCGCAGAAGATTTGACCAGGGCATTCTTGGGGCGCAAACGAGAGAAAGCAAAGCCATTGCCGCCGCCAGTCTGTTGAATCAGGGCGGCATTACGCAAGGTTTGGAAAATTCCAGCTTCATCACGTCCCATATCGTCGGAAAGAGGGAGCACAAAGCAGGCAGCAAGCTGCCCCAGCGGAGTACCTGCACCGGTAAAAGTTGGAGAATTGGGGAAGAACTTTTTGCTGGTGAGCAGATGATAATACTCAACGGCGCGTGACATTGGATCGGCATTCCAGATTTCCTCCACTTTGGCTACATGCCAGGCTACACGCCAGAACATTTCTTCAACAGTCTCCACCGGTTTGCCATCGTCACCGCGCCGCACGTAGCGCCGCATCAACACCTGGCTGGCATTCTCGCTGAGTTGCACTGTCGGCAGATTGGCAGGCAGGGGCGGGGTGGGCAACAATCCATTCGTAGTAGCAAGGGGGACAGATCGGGTAGCCATAGTTCTCTCCTTTGAAATTTTTATGGGATTGCTCTTAAGCTACGTCAACCGCAAAGATTGGGTAGACAACTCAATGAGCTGTCCCACCTTTGGCTGCGGCTGGCCGCACTATGAATTTCGACAAAAACAGGCAGTCACACCCTTGTTGCCGACAAAGGGTAAGACTGCCTTGAAAATTATTTATCTTCCAGCAGGCGATCTATTTCATTGCGCAAGGCGTGGAGGTCATCCAGGCGCAAATAGACGATGGCATAGCGGATGTAGGCAATTTGATCCAGCTCCTTGAGGCCGTTGATGACCAGGTCGCCTACGACGCGCGAGGAGACTTCGGCTTTGCCCATTTTTTGTAATTGGGCTTCGACCTGGCCTACCAGGCGCTCAATATCGGCCGCAGAGACTGGGCGTTTGGCACAGGCAATGCGAATGCCGCGCAATAGTTTATCGCGGTCAAATTCTTCGCGCGTGCCATCCTGTTTGATGATGAGAGGGGTTGCCAGGATAGGGCGCTCATAGCTGCTGAACCGCTGGCCACATTTGAGGCATTCACGTCGGCGACGGATGCCACCATGTGTGTCGTGAGAGGTATCCAACACCTTAGAATCGGGGTGTTGGCAATAAGGACACCGCATATATGGGTCACTCCATTATTAGAACAAATGTTGCCGCCATATATGGGCGTCCAGGCGCTGCATCCCCGTATATATGGCGAACTGTTCGCATTGTAGCATACTTGTTGACAGGTTACAAGAGGCCAGAAGGGGGAATTATCTTAAAAATTCGGGAATGGCTCAACTTTGTAATTCCTGATTCTGCATCGAATAACACGAAGGCATCGAATTTTCGTATCTGTCTGTCTGTCTTGGACAGCCTGGCCAGGCCCTCCCACGTAGGACAGCCTGGAAAGGTAGGGGTATCCAGTTGTGTCAAGGCAGAGCCCTGACCTACGGGAGGCCCGCACGGTGCTGCGCCCCTGTAGCCATATTTGTGGGAAAGACTATCCTACAGAAGGCAGGCCTGGCTTTTTTGGCACGCGAACCGCCCGTTTTACTGGCAACGTAAGAATGCGAGGACGAGTTGATTAAATTCAGTGGGGCAGGTTTGATGGAGCACGTGACCGGCAGGCAGGGATTTTCCCTGGGCGTGCGGCATGGCCTGGATCAGTTCAGGAAAAGAAGAAGGGGAAAGTGTGGCATCGCGCTCCCCCCAAATGACCACGGTCGGCTGCGAAATATCGGGCAAATACGGGGTGAGATCTTCGATGGTGTTAGGCAGGTTATAGATTCCGGGGGCGGTTCGTTTGTAATC
>JBMFPJ010000223.1:0-4057 GCA_049969175.1 Anaerolineae bacterium
GGCCTGGGAATTGACCCTGAAGTGGCAGCCCAGGGCATCGCCAGCCTGGAGGGAGTGCCGGGTCGTATGGAGCGAATTGACCTGGGCCAGGATTTCACTGCGATTGTGGATTTTGCCCACACGCCGAACGCACTCAAGGTGGCGTTGGAAGCGGCGCGGGGAATGTTGCCATCGCCGCAGGGGCGAATCATCGTGGTTTTCGGCTCGGCCGGCTTGCGCGATAAGGCCAAACGACGCATGATGGCCGAAACAGCGGTGGAACTGGCTGATTTGACGGTGCTCACCGCTGAGGATCCACGCACCGAATCGCTGGAGGGAATCCTGGACGAAATGGCGGATGGCGCCCGTTCGCGGGGCGGTATCGAGGGCGAGACGTTTTGGCGGATTCCCGACCGGGGGGAGGCGATTCGTTTCGCGACGCGGTTGGCCAGGCCGGGAGATATTGTCCTGGCTTGTGGGAAGGGGCACGAGCAAAGCATGTGTTTTGGGACAGTTGAGTATCCTTGGGATGATCGCATCGCGATGCGGGCGGCGCTGGCAGAGCTGCTAGGAGTGGAGGGGCCGCAGATGCCTTATTTGCCTTCTCAGGATAAAAGCGAAAGGGAGTGGTTGGGATGAACGAGTGGGTGCAACCGGTCACTTTGACGGGACGCTTTGTGCGCCTGGAGCCGATGCAGGAGGCACATATTCCGGCGCTGGCGGAGATCGGCGTGGGGCAGGATTTTTGGGATTTTATGTTGTATGGGCGGATGGATACGCCGCAGGATATGCGCGCCTGGGTGCTGGATATTCTGGAGCGGGGGCGCCGGGGAACGGATTTGCCGTTTGTGGTGATTTACCTGGCTTCGGGACGGGTGGCGGGGGCGACGCGTTACTTGAACATCTCGCCGAAAGATCGCGGCCTGGAAATTGGGGGGACCTGGTATGGGCTGGAGTTCCAGCGGACGGCGGTGAATACGGAAAGCAAATATCTGTTATTACGCCATGCGTTTGAAGTGCTGGGGACGATCCGCGTTCAGTTCAAGACGGATTTGCGCAACGAGCGCTCACAGCGGGCGATTGAACGCCTGGGTGCGGTGAAGGAGGGAATTTTGCGCAATCACATGATTTTGCCCGATGGGCGCATCCGCCATTCGGTGTTTTATAGCATCATTGATAGTGAGTGGCCGCAGGTCAAGGCGCGCCTGGAGACCATGCTGGCGCGCTAAGATGGGGATGTCTTTTCGCGAATGAATTTTCCGATCTTCTCGATGGCCTGACGGGCTTCGGGTAGAAGGTTGGCGGCAAAGTGCCAGACGTGTTGCATGCCTTCCCAGATTTCGAGGGTGACTTCTACACCGGCGTTGCGAGCGTTTTCGGCCAGGCGGGTTGAATCCGAGAGCAGGATTTCTTCTGATCCAACCTGGATGAGTAAGGGGGGCAGGCCATGCAGGTCACCATAGAGGGGGGAGGCGAGCGGGTTATGGGGTTCAGTCTTGCCGAGGTAGAGACGGGCGGCCTCTTTCAATTTTTGGGCGTTGATCAGATAGTCTTGATGGGCGTTGTTTTGCCAGGATTCGCCGGAAGCGGTGAGATCGGTCCAGGGAGACATGACAACGGCTGCGGCGGGGAGGGGGAGGTTGTGCTCGCGCAGGGCGATCAGCAAGGCGATAGTGAGGCCGCCGCCGGCTGAATCACCAGCGACGACGATGTGTTGCGGAGGGATGTTTTTTTGCAGCAGCCACTGGTAGGCGGTGAGGGCATCTTCGAGCGCGGCCGGGTATGGATGTTCGGGGGCGAGGCGGTAATCAATGACCAGGGCACGGGCCTGAGCGGCAGCAGCGATGTTAGCGGCCAGGGCGCGGTGTGAGCGGGTGGATCCGGCATTGTAGGCGCCACCGTGCAGGTAGTAAATAACGCGTTCACGCCCGACGCCGGAGGGGATCACCCATTCTCCAGGGATGCCGTTGGCGGATATGCCGATGTGGTCAATGTGCACAATGGGGCGGAAAATTTCGGCGGCGAGTTCCAGGTTGGCGCGGTTGCGCTGGATGTTAACAGTGGCGTTTTCGGGAATGAGTTTTTTGGTGAGAAGCCAGGTTTTGAGCACACGAGCCTGCCAGCTGAGCATTGGTGCCTCCTCGTTTGCGAGGAGGAATATATCACGCAGGCGTATGAAATGTATTAGAAGGGGATCTGAACCTGGAAGGTATGGGCAGCAACATACCCCTCCACTTGTCCGCTTTCGATTGCGGCAAGCAGGCGGGCAGAAGCCTCGTAGAACGGTTCCCGTTTTTGTAAAACATCTAAAATAACATTGAGATCAATCAAGATTTGTAACTATTCAGCCATAGAGAAAAAACGATTGCAAATGTCATTGCGAGTGGCGCGAGGCGCCACTCGCAATGACATGCCTGAATAGATACGTCAATGTACGAGATAATGAGACTCTACACAATAAGTTGTTCCACCTTTGGTCGTGGCTGGGGGTCGCGCTATGGATCCCTGACCAGAAAAGCCAGCAGGCCGATCACCACGGCCGAAAGGCTCGCGGAAAGCGCAAAAATCGGAATAAATCCGGCGCGGTCCACGATGAAACCGCCGATGATCGGTGCCAGGATAGTGGCCGGCGCGGTCAGCGTTTGCGAGAGACCAATGTAAATGGGGCGTTCCGCCTCGCTGCCGAAACCAACGGTCATGGCGACGCCAATGGTCCAGATGGAAACGTTGGCCAACCCTGTGAGAATGAAAATGGGATAAAACCAGGCCAGCGAGGAGGCGCTCCAGGCCAGGATGGCGCTCAACAGGGCAGCGAAGGCTCCTAAAATCAACATGGCCCGGTGACCGATCTTATCGCCCAGCCAGCCCATTCCGGCATTGGCCACCGTTTGCGCGATGGTGAGCGCCGCGGTGAGATAGCCCGCCGTGAGACTGTCCATCTGAAAGCGGCGTAAGGCATAGATAATGTAAAACGAAAAGCCCATGGTGGCAAACTGCGAGAGAAAACGTACCACCAGGAACCAGACAAAATTCGCATCTTTCCCCAGAACTTTGCGGGATTCGGCCCAGAAATGGATGTTCTCTTCGGGGATGATTTTTTCGCTATCTACGGGTTCGCGGGTTTGGGCGAGGGCGAACCAGGAGAGGGCGAAGAAAACGCTGGCGAGCAGAAAGCATACCGCGAAGTCCCAGGGCGAAGCGAGGAAATCGAGCAGGTAACCCGCCACAACTGCCGATCCGCTGATGAGCAGATTCGCCAGCGCTGCCTGGAATCCGAAAAATGTGCCGCGCGTTTCGGCCGGGATGATTTTGGAGATCATCGAAGTCCAGGCGTTGGCCGTGAATCCGCCCCCCAGCCCCTGCCAGATCAACATCAAGAAGGTGAGCACAAGAGCCACCTGCCGGCCGATCAACGGGAGCAGCAGAGCAATGATGGCCAGCCCGAAAAAAGGGACGCGCTCGTGGATGGTCATCCACAGGACGGTGGGTTTATATCGCCGCAGACGCAAAACATGGCTGGCGGTGAAGAGCTGGGGCAATTGCCAGCCAACCCCGTGAATGGCCGGCACCAGGCCGATCAACAGAGCCGATGGCGTCAACGAAGCCACGAAAAGCGGTAGGATGGTGCTGAAGGAGGCAAAACCCAACGCCGCGCCGAATAAAGCGCCATCCATTAAATTCCAGGCGATGTTGTGGCGTAATTGCTGGCGGATGTATTTTTCGCTTTCGCTAATGGGGAACATGAGTTTCATTTTACCTGAGGGAGAAAAAAAACTTAATCACCCGTTCGATGGTAAAATCTAAAAAACGAACGTTCGTTCATTTTGGGAGAAAAAGATATGCCAGATCAGGCGAAAGACACCCGCAAGGGCGAAATTACCCGCCAGACGATTGAAGATGCCGCCCTGACGCTTTTTCTGGAGCAGGGCTATCATGCTACTTCCATGCGCCAGATCGCCGAGCGCGCCGGCCTGGCCCTGGGTGGCATTTACAATCACTTTTCCAGTAAAGAAGAAATTTTCGAAGCCATTATCGTGGACCGTCACCCCTACAAGCGGGTTTTGCCTGCTCTTCTCGC
>JBMFPJ010000224.1:0-4044 GCA_049969175.1 Anaerolineae bacterium
CGCCGAATCGTTCGAGCGCATTCACCGTTCGAATCTGGTTGGCATGGGTATCCTGCCGCTCAAATTCATGGATGGTCAAAATGCCGAATCGCTAGGATTGGATGGCAGTGAAATCTACGATATCGAAGGCTTGAAAGACGACCTGGCGCCCAAGAGCGTGCTCACGGTGCAGGCACGAAAAGGTGATGGCCGGGTGATTGAGTTCCAGGCAACGGCGCTGTTGAATACGCCAGTGGAAGTCAATTACTATCGAAACGGCGGCATTCTGCACACCGTGCTGAGAAATCTGGTGAAATAAACGAAGGCAAAAAAGAGACCGGTCAATCGCCGGTCTCTTTTTTTTCAGGCGAATGCATGGATATCCGGGTCGTATGCCGAAAGTTATGTAATTTTGGACTGTGAGACATCGTCCCTGTAGGGGATCAATCTCGCACCACTTTTACACAAAATCGAGATGCTATCAATATCCGGTTCAGAACGCCAGTGATTTACCCCGAACTCAGGTTACAATCGGCGCTGATTGACATGAAGCGCTATCTCCCCACCTTCATCCTGCTCCTGATCGGGCTGCTGGCAGTGATGAGTTTTCACCGCATTGTCGGTGGTCGTAAAGATTTTTTTAACGAACTGTGGGGGCCGGCCTTTTTGCTGGTACATGGTCAAAATCCTTACGACACCTCCCCCCTCCAAACCGATCTGGCGCCCGTTTGGTTCCCTATGGCAAAGGGACTGTTCTTCCCCCTGGGCTGGCTGCCGGCTGATTTTGCTGCCCAAATCTGGTTTTTGTTTAATCTCATCGCCTTGTTGTTCATCGTTGCACTCACGTTGAAAGATGAAAGATCGCCCTGGGTCATTGCGCTTTCCGGATTGTTTGCTTTCTTTTTCCCACCGACGATACAACATTTTGTGTTGGGACAATTCAGCATCTTTGCCATGCTTTGCCTGCTGCTCGCCACAAAATGGGCTCAGGCCAGGCGCGATGGGCTGGCTGCGTTCTGCCTTGCCATGGCGCTGACCAAACCGCAACTGGGGCTTTTTGCAGCCATTGGGCTGGGAATTTTTTACTTTCAGCGCAATGCCTGGCAAGGTGTCTTTGCTTTTTATGCCAAGACATTCTTCAGCGCCGTGCTGCTCTCTCTGCCCCTTTTCCTTGTTTCGCCTGATTGGCCCGCAACCTGGCTGGCCAATCTACGCGCTAACCCATCAAGCTGGGCACAACCTTCCCTCTTCCTGCTCGCAAGTGGGACATGGAAAATTTGGAGCATCTTCATCGCCTTTTTCTCCGGTCTGATCCTGTGTATTTTGATCTGGCAAAAACAGGCGCCTCTCGCGGCAATGGAATGGATGCTGGCCATCACCCCCATTTTTGCTCCCTATATCTGGAGCTGGGATTTCGTCCTTTTACTGCCTCTTTGGATTTCGACCTTTGCTAAAACAAACACAAGGAACAAAATCATTCTTTTCTTTGCCTATTTGCTCGGCTGGGCAGGGATGTTTTCCTCACAAATCTATGGCAATGGAAACAATCAATTTTTCTGGTGGGCGCCGTTGTGGTTTATGGGTATCCTGACCCTGATGTTGGGATTTGAGTAAGCGTGGGATAGGCTTTCCAACCGCTCAGATAGCCTCTCTCGAACAGAGAAGGGAAAAGTCCGGCGGGAGATAGGGTGCACCCTGAACCCTGCGCTCAAATGACGTTTTTGCAGTAGACTCAAAAGCACAAAAGGGGGCTTGGCACAAGCGGACTTTGTGACTCAAGCCGAGGATTTCCGACCCACGGCGCTCAAAGTCTATGGGGAGGGTAGAAGTTACAGGAATTTTGAAAATCCAAGCCTCTCAAGATGGTTTTTTGTGTTATCTTTATCAGTAAATTTCCAAAGGATCCCCTCTTCTCATGAAAACAAACATACTATACGAAACCAGCCGCCTTCTCGTCAAGGTCTATGCTCGCTTTTTTCTCAAGCTAGATATTCAATGGCGCGAACAATTGCCAGAAGGGCCAAAACTTTTTATCGCCAATCACCCCAGCGCCACAGATCCCTTCCTCATTCATTTGCTCTCGAATATGAGCGTATTGATCACGGGCAATGCCTTCACTTTCCCCATTTTAGGGATGTATTTGAAGCAATTGGGGCAAATTTCCGTAGTACCTGGACAGGGCAAAGAGGCACTGGATCGGGCAGTGGAATTGTTGCGCCAGGGACATTCTGTGGGCATTTTCCCGGAGGGACGGTTTAGCCCGCCAGAGGGCGGCATGGCTCCGGCGCGCAGCGGGGCAGCACGCCTGGCTCTGGCTACGGGAGTACCGGTCATCCCTGTAGGAATTTACCTGCCACGCGAACGCTGTTGGCAAATTACCACGCGCATCCAGGGCAAACAAATGGTGGGATATTGGTACTTGCGCGGTCCCTACGCCATGACAGTGGGCACTCCCATGCAGTTCAGCGGCGACCCCGAAAACCGCGAGCATGTCACGTATGTCACCGAGACGATGATGGAATGGCTGGCAACCCTGGCTGGCGAAAGCGAAGAGCGATTACGCAAACCGCTGGTCATGCGTCAGCAAGATGCACTAGCATGACCATGCCCGTTTGGGACGGTAAGTTGTAATGGGCTTGAAAGGAATGTTCACTTTCTTTCGTGCTAAAGTATCAGCAAGGAGCACTCAGAAAGGAGGTGGTTTCGATGAAACGAAGGTGGCAAAAAGAAGGCCAGGGGCTAACAGAATACGCCATTGTCATTGCCCTGGTCGCTATCGTGGTAATCGTTGCGCTATTATTCCTTGGGCCACAAATTGGTAATATGTTCAGCAGGATTAATAGCAGTTTTCTCCAATCATAAATAAAGAAATCTCCCGCAAGCCACAGAGCTGCGGGAGATTCTTGTCGTGGTTTGCAATCACCCAATCCTGCGTCAATTGACATAAATACGGTGAATTTTCTTTAAGGATTTGGTGAAAATACGAGGCAATTGAGAACTGAGCCTGACCACAAATCAAACCCGTTAAATCGAGAGCAGGGCTGGCTGACGTTCGAGCACCGCTTGCATAGACCAGGGTCCTGCCCAGGTGACTCGCACCGATTCGATGCGGCCGCGCAAATCCTGGTCCGATTCGACAAAGACCAGTTTGTTGGTCGGCGTGCGGCCACGCCAGCGATCTTTCACCTTATCTTCAAACAAGACTTCTACGCTTTGGCCAACATACTGCTGATTGATCTCCGCCACGATTTGTTCCTGCAACTCTTCCAACAGGCGGAAGCGACGCATCTTCTCTTCTTCGGGGACATCATCTTGCATCGTGCGGGTGGCAAGAGTCCCCTCACGGGCAGAGTAGCGCGCCAGGTGGGCCACATCCAGCCGCAGGTCCGCCAGGAGACGATAGGTTTCCATGAACTGAGCCTCGGTCTCGCCGGGGAATCCGACGATGATGTCGGTAGCGATAGAGCATCCGGGAATCGTGCAGCGGATTTTTTCGACGAGGTCGCGATAATCTTTTTGGGTGTAGCCGCGCTTCATGCGTGCCAACACCTCGTCATCTCCGGCCTGAACCGGAATTTCGATATGGGGCATGACTTTGGGAAGTTCCGCCACCGTTTCCATCAGTTCCTCGCTAAAGTAATTGGGATGCGAGGTCAGGAAACGGATGCGTTCGATGCCCTCTACCTCGTGGACGATGCGCAATAACGCCGCCAGATTGGGGCCATCGGGCACGTCCTTGCCGTAACGATCTACAATCTGACCGAGGAGCGTCACTTCCTTAACGCCCTGGGCTGCCAGGGAACGTACCTCGGCCAGGATCTCGCCCACCGGTCGGCTGCGCTCGACCCCGCGGCGATAGGGGATGATGCAAAAGGCACAGGCATGTGAGCAGCCATAGACCACCGGCACATGAGCGCTGACCAATCGGCCACGTTGCTACGCGGGTAAGATCAGGTCACCATCCATGAGAGCAAAGCGTTGCGCCGTCTCATCGGCTTCCACGGCGCGAATCTCGCCCTGCGTCAGGAATGAAATCAACGGGCCAGGATCGGAAGGTGGCGAGAA
>JBMFPJ010000225.1:0-3954 GCA_049969175.1 Anaerolineae bacterium
CTGGCTGTCGAGTCCTTTTTCCTCGGCCTGGTCTGGATCGGGATTGCCGTGGTGGGGCTGCTTTATCTGCTTCTCGATGGCACGCTCAAGACCTGGCAGGCCGGAGTGTTGCTTGGCGGTGTTTTGTCCGTGGTTGCGGGTGGCTGGCGATTCTGGCAGGTGCTCAACGATGCCGAGCGCAGCCAGGCCTGGCTGGCCCGTTTTGTCCATCTCTGGGAGCACTGGCGTACAGTTTCTCTCCTGCGGCGCCTGCCCCCCCTTGATCTGGAGCATCTGAAGGAACGCCTGAGTCAGTTCCACGCCAGCCTGGAGCAGTTCCGCCAGGTGCCGACCTGGCTGTTTCTGCTGGCGGCGCTGGGTCGCGTGTTGTTGGATATTGCCACGCTGGGCGCCTGCTTCCTGTTTTTTGGTCATCCGCTTTCACCAGGTGTTCTGTTGCTCGGCTACAGCCTGATTCTGATCACCAGTGCGCTGGCGGCGCTACCGGGGGGCCTGGGCATGGCCGATCTCTCCATTCCGGGTATCTTCCTGAAGTTGGGAGTGAGCGGCGCGGCGGCGCTTAGCGCCGGTCTGCTCTACCGCCTGATCGCCTTCTGGCTGGTGCGTTTCATCGGTTTCCTTTCCTGGCAATTCCTGGAGGGGCGGTCATGAGTCTTTCTTCCTTGCAGCAGCGCTTTGATCGGCGAGCGGATCATTACGACAATCCCCTCACTGCCTTCATCGGTGAGCGTGAGCTGCGCCAGATTCGCCCCCTCGTGCCGCCGGACGTGGCGGTGCTGGACTTTGGCTGCGGCAGCGGGCGCGTTACGCTGGACCTGGTGCGGCGCGGCTATCCCGTCACGGCCTACGACCTCTCGCCGCGCATGTTGGGCCTCGCCCGCGCCAGGTTGGAGACGCTTCCTCTCGATGTCCGCCAGCGCGTTGAGTTTATTTCTGATCTTGCGGAACTCGAAGGGCGGTCCTGGTCCTGCATTACCTGTATCGGCGTACTGGATTACTACCCCGATCCGCGGCCGCTGCTGCGTTCGCTGGCGGCGCTTCTTTCCGCCGACGGGCGGCTGGTGATCACTTTTCCCAATGCCCTCAGCCCCTTTGGCTGGCTCTACGCCCTCGCCTCGCGGCTGACCGTCCCGGCCACGCCGCGTACCCCGAGCTTTGCTCGTCGGGTGGTGTGGCAGATTGGGTTTTCCCTTCTTGCCCTGCGCTATGCTTTTCCCGCGCTCCCCATCCTGGGACATACCCTCGTTCTGGCGTTGGAAAAGAAAGAATAGACCGTCCATCATTCACCGTTCATTAACAGGAGTCTTATGTCCGAATCACCGATTGCTGCGATTATCCCTGCTTACAACGAGGCCGGGCATATTGAGCGCGTGTTGGAGGCGTTGCGTGATGTGCATTGCCTGGATGAAATCCTGGTGATAGATGATGGTTCCACCGATGACACAGCGGAAGTCGTACGCCGCGCTGCCGAAGCAGATGCGCGCCTACGTCTGCTCCAACATGAGAAAAACCTGGGCAAGGGACAGGCGATCTTCACCGCTTGCGCCGCCACTCAGGCAAAGTACCTCCTGCTCCTGGATGCCGATTTGCAGGGCCTGACTCCGGCGCACGTCGAGGCGTTGATTCGACCCGTGATCGAAGGGCGCACCGATATGACCCTGGGGCTGTTCCGCGGCGGCCGCTTCAATACCGATTTTTCCCACTGGTTGACGCCCTGGTTGACGGGGCAACGCTGCCTGCGGGCGGAAATGCTGGATTCCCTGAACCGCGAGGCTGCAGCCGGCTATGGCTTTGAAACTGCCCTGACCGTGGCCGCTGCCCAATGTGGTTATCACACCCGTGCCGTACCGTTGCGCGGCGTCTGGCATCCTCCCAGTGAATTGCATCGCAAACATGGCCTTGGCTGGCGCCTGAACATGTACGCTCAAATCCTGCGCGCCTGGAAGATGAGCGGTGGCTGGAAAGCCTGGTGGCGACATTTTCGCAAGCGTGTGCTGCCTATGGCTTTCCTGCTGATCTTCGTCCTTTTTGCGCTGGCGCAATATCGCGGCTATGCTGCTTCGTCGCCGCTTCAAACACTGGCCCAGCTCAACGACCTGCCTCCCCTGGCGTTGACCGATGTCCAGCAGATCATGGTCTTCGCTCCCCATCCCGATGATGAAACGCTGGCAGCGGGCGGCGCCATTCAGATTGCTCGTCAGCAGGGGGCGAAGGTGAAAGTGGTCGTCGTTACCAATGGCGATGGACAGGTTTTCGCTCCAGCAGTACTGGAAAAACGTCCTCGTCCAACACCCCAGGATTACATTCGCCTGGGGCAGCGCCGTCAGGCCGAATCGCTGGCAGCCTTGCAGTTGCTTGGCTTGAGCGAACAGGACGTGGTCTTTCTAGGCTACCCGGATCGCGGTTTGCTCCCCATGTGGCTGGCCGATTGGCAACAGCAATGTCCCTTTACCGCCCCCTACACAAAGGTAAGTGCCGATCCCTATGCCGAGACGTATAACCCCCATGCCGAATACTGCGGTCGCAACCTGCTGGCCGATCTCCGTCAGTTGCTGGAGCAGGATCGCCCCGATCTGATTCTGCTGCCGCATCCGGCCGATCAGCACCCCGATCACCGCGCCCTGAGCGCCTATGTACGATTGGCGGTAGCCCTGGAAGAACACGATCACCCCGCTTATCAGCCACGCCTGTGGGGGTATCTGGTTCATTACGCTTCTTTTCCCCAGCCGCGCGGTCATTTTCCAGAGCAGGCGTTACTCCCGCCCGACCGTCTGAAAACGCGCGAGCCATGGGGCCGGCTGGACATTTCCCCCGAACAGACCGCCTTGAAAGCCCAGGCGATTCAGAAATATCCTTCTCAGGTATTGCTTCTGGGCAAATTTTTGCCGAGCTTTGCCCGGCGCAATGAACTCTTCACCCAGGTTATCTTGCCTCTGCTGGCAGGGGTGGATTTCCAGCCGCTTTCATTGCCGGCGGCAACGATTGCCGAACCCGGCGACCCGGATCAGGCCGCTTTCACCCATCTGGACGACTTGCCGGTACGCGGCAACGCTATCCAGGAGTGGCAGATCGCCAGACTGGGAGATGCGCTTGCCCTGAAGGTACAAACGCGGCGTGAGATTCTTCCGGGCCGCAGATTGCTGTTGCTGGTCAAAACACCCGATGGCCGCACCCAAACGCTGACGCTCCAGCCGGATGGTTGGTTGCTTGGCCCCACTGCTCACTTCGGTCAATTTGACCTGGCTGCATGGGGTCATCCAGCGGTGATCGCCCTCTCGGTGGAAATACGCGAGGGCCGCTTTACCATTTCCGAAAGCGGCTGGCAGGTGTTACCCCTTGAAAATGGTGTTCATCCTTAGAGCGTGTTTTGAAATTCATGTTCCAACCACAGATGAACACAGATAAATTGGATTTACAAGGTAATTTCATCCCGTTTTTCTTCAGAATCGGTGTTCATCCGTGTTCATCTATGGTAAACCCCGATTTGTAAAACATGCTCTTAGGGTTTGATTGCTCGCGTCGCCAGGTAGTTGGAATGATATTTGGCCAGCGGGGAGTCGGCCATCACATCTTCGTATAAATCCACAATGTGAAACCCGGCGGCGCACTGACCGCCGAGCAAATCGGTCAGGCTGTGTCCAAATTCAAGCGGCAGGCCTTTTTCGATGTGCTCTTCCAATTCGTCCAGGCTCAAGCTGGTCAAATCAGAATAGGGGATGGAATGGGCCACTTCCAGCAAGCCTTCATCGGCCTTGTACAGGTCAAAAATGTAATGGACAGGGTTCATCAAGCCGGTCATGAGAATCCCGCCATGACGTAAGACGCGATAGGCTTCAAGCCACACCTGCCGCACATTTTCCATGAACACGGTGGAGCATGGATTGAAAATCAGGTCAAAGGATTCATCAGCAAACATCCTGAGATCGGCTGCGTCCCCTTCGACTGTGCGCAACA
>JBMFPJ010000226.1:0-3941 GCA_049969175.1 Anaerolineae bacterium
CGGCGATCTCGTAGGTGAGATCGTCAAGGGTCAGCGTATCGTGGGCGTTGGGGCGAAACATAGACTCCTCTCAAAAGGCAGGTCAATGTTTCTGCAAAAAGAGGTCTGTTCTATTCACCATACAGATATTTATAATGGTTGGTGAGGGTGTAAATAATGTAATTTTGCCAGAGCGGAATCATGATACTGGATTTGTAATCATGAGTCGAAAAAGTTTGGATTACCATGCGTCCACTCAGGCAGGAGGTAAGCACACCATACGAAGATTTTTCTTTGGTAAACAAGCCGCCCACTAATTCTGCATCACCAGAACCGCTGATTTTGATCAAATCGCCTACATCACCATACCAGGATGGGTAAGGATATGAAGGAGGCAGAACCTTATTGGGGGTTGTCAGAAGGGGATGATCCGCGTTTAGCCAGTAGATAGAATATTTGAAAGGATCATAATTTGTCGGATCAGGTCTCAACCAATCTCGTTGAAATTTCACTCCACATTGGCTCAAAATAGGAGCAATTTTTCCATTTGCTACTTTATCTAAATACCATATCTCAATAATGGTGGCGCCGCCGTTATTAATGTGGTTGTACATTGCATCAAATAATTCTCCGCTAAATTTATCCCTTGCTTCGGCTGCCACAATAATTAAATCCCATGTTTTAGAGATAGCCTCATCTTTGAAGTTACCCAATGCATCGGTGGTGTTTACAATGGTAGCATCAGAAAGGCTCAGATTTGCCAATGCTTGGGTTACCCATCGTCCTAATGGAGTTCCATAGATGTCTTCGTACACAAGAATTTTGGAGTGCTTGATTAACCAATTGATATCAACCGGTGTCGGCGAAAGCGTAGGAGTATGGGTGGGTGAGAAGGGGGTATTGGTTGGATATGGCGTGTAAGTGGGATAAGGGGTTTGGGTGGGCTGGACGATGACAATGGGTTGTGGGGTGGATGCGGCAGGGGCAGCGGCCATCGGTTCGCTTCCCGCCGGATTGGCGGTCGCGCGCGGGAAAAAGAAGAAGACTCCCGCCCCCAGCAAGACCACCGCCGCCAGCGCTCCGATTGCTCCCCAGGCCCAGGCCGGGAAGGGACGACGGCGCAGTTGTTTTTCGACCTCTGCCAGCAGGTCGCGCGCCACATAGCCGCCCCAGGCGTAGTTCGGCGCTTCCTGGACAATCGGCAGCAGCAACTCGCGCGCCCGCGCCCATTCGCGGTAGCGATAGGCCTCCACTGCATCCTGGAATTGCCGCTCGAAGTTGTCCTGCTTCGCCGAAGCAGCCGGCCAGGGCAGGACGTTCGGCTCCGGCGCGACCAGCGGGGCGACCGCGGCAACAACCGTTTCCTGCGGTTGGGCTGGCGCGGTCGCAAACGCTTCGGCAAGCGAGACCTGCGGCAGCGCCACCAGCCACTCGCCAAACGTCGGGCAGTCGGCCAGGGAGTCACTCCTCCAGGCGCGCTGGAAGAGGGCGGCTACGGCCTCGCCCCACTCCCGCCGCAGGGATTCGACCAGCAGGCGGTAACGCTCGCCCTGCTGCTGCATCTCTTGGGGGTCGAAGTAACTCTCGCCCCAGGCGGCGTCCACGGCTTGCGGGTCGCACCAGGCGAGCATCTCGGCGAGGATCACCGCCCCGGCGAAGCGGTCGGCTTCGGGACCCCACAGTCCGCCGGCGGCTTGGAGGTGGGCGTAGCCGGCCGAGCCGCTGGTGATGTCCCGCGGCTGGTCCAGGCCCGGAGCGTACATCTGCTCCACATCCACCAGGGCGATGGGGTGCGTGGCGGGCTGATAGGTCTTCTCCAGCGCGGGGAGCAGAACGTTCGGGCCGGAGAGGTCGCCATGCGCCAGGCCGCGCTCTTCCAGGGCGGTCAGCGTCTCGGCCAGGGCGCGGGCGAGGGCCAGGGATTGGGCCGGGGACAGCGGCTTGCGCTCCAGGATGACTTCCTGCCAGGTGGGGCCATCCACCCAGGGCATGAGCACGGCGTAGGTCAGGTCGGGGTATTGGGTGAGCAGGTCGCGGTCCTGGGAGGGGGTGAGCACGGTGCGTTCGCAGGCCTGCAGGCCGGGCAGGGAGGCGAAGGGTTGCAGGCGCTCGGCGAGAGTGACCAGGGAGGGCAGGCGGAAGCGGGCGCGGAAGACTTTGAGGGCGCGTTTTTCGCCCTGTCTGCTCAGCAACTGGAATACCGTGCCGGCGCGGCCTTCCTGTCCGTAGGCGATGCCGGGGGCGGCGGGATGCTCGGCCAGTTCCCAGGTCTGACCGCGGATGGGGATGGGAAGGTGGGGGGTGGGAGTGAAGGACATGGAAACCTCTTTGCGTAAAGAAAGAACTGTTACCTTATAGATTTTCCGGCCAAACGTTCATCTGCGTATTTTGTGCGGCTTTCCAGAGTTGGCGATCGAAGGTAGCCAGGGTGACAGGCAGGTTGATTTTTTCCTGCCACAAGAGGGCGCTGGCAAGGTGAACGGCATCGTAGCCGCGCAGGATGTATTGCTGCGCCAGGGTGGCTGCCCTTTCAATCACCTCAGCAGTGATATGCAGACGAGTGATGACTTGCCAATCTTCTGAGAATTCGCTCCAGACCCGTTCCCTCTCTGGTGGGAGGATGGACTGCAAAAATACCAGCCGCGCTAATGCCGAGGCCGTTTCCACGCGCGTCAGGACGCTGGTGGCCAGTTCTTCGGCGCCCGCAAGCAAATCACTTACCTCCAGAGCGCCAGCTTCGTGAATATAACGTTTCAACAAGGCGCTGGTGTCAAGGTAGAGAGTCAACATTGCGGCCTTCTGAGATAATTTCCTCGACAGATTGCGCACCGCGATTGATGATGCGCGGTCGCCGCGGCGAAAGTTTTCTTCCGCTCCACTCTAGAAAACCTGCTGCCTGAAGCGCCCGCATTCGTTCTGGCAAAGAGACGCCTATCGGCAAAATTTGCCCAATGGCTTTGCCCCGTTCGGTAATAATCACTGTCTGTCCCTCTTTGACCTGTTGCAGGTATTTGCTCAATTTGTTTTTCAACTCGCGCTTGCCAACTGTGGTGATGTTCATGGCAACTCCTTTATTGTGGCCACATTGTATCATTAAGTGAACACATAATCGGTCGCACGGGTTTTGCAGAACAATCAGGGCCCCCAGCGAGGCTGCCAATCGCAATAACCATTATTAGTCAGGCGAGTCAGATTTTGTCCGTCTATGGTCATGATGTAAATCTCACAACCGTTTGGATCGTTCATGTGGTCCATATAAGAGGTGAAGGCAATCCATTGGCCGTCGGGTGAGAAGGAAGGGGCAAGGTTATTACCACCATTTATGATTTGTTTCCAATGAGAGCCTTCAAGGATATAGAGGTTTCTTTGCCACTGAGGCCCAGCATACGTGGCAATGACGCCTTGACTTGACCAATCGCTGCGCCCTCGGGCATTAGGCAAGGATGGAAGAGCGCTTAGTCCTGAACCATTGGCAGAGATGGTGTAAAAAGTTGGATTGCTATAATCCCCTGCGGCAAACAGAATTTGAGTTCCGTCGGGCGACCACACTGGATCCCAGCCGCCACTGTAAATTCGGCGCACATTTGAGCCATCGCGATTCATCACACAAATGTAGTCCAGCGTATTGGCATCGCTGCACTTGTAAACGATTTGACGGCCATCGGGAGAAATATCCGGTGCAGCAGCGTCGCCAGCATCGTAAGTCAGTTGCGTCAGACTGCCGCTATCTAAGTTTAATTCGTAAACCTGAAACGTCCCCGACATATTGCTGACAAAAACAATGCTTCTGCCATCTGGGGCAAAAGAGGGATAGCCATTGTTGGCGCCATTATTTGTCACTTGGCGAAAGCCGCTTCCATCAGCATTGATCATGCAAATTTCATTCTGTTCTGAGTTTCCTGAAATCTGACAGGTGAAAACAATTTTCCCCGAAGGACTTCCATAGGCTGGTTGTGGTGCAG
>JBMFPJ010000227.1:0-3903 GCA_049969175.1 Anaerolineae bacterium
CGACTGTGGATGGCGATGGTATCGGTCGCGGAGGCCGAACCCGCTACCACGATGCGCGGTCGTCCTGGCAGGCTGGCCACTTTCTCGGCAGGCACAATCACGGCTGCCGCGGCCCCATCGCCGATAGGGGAGGCATCTAATAAGTTGATCGGTGTGGCAACCATCGCCGATTTTTCAAAATGCTCTACTGTGATTGGTTGATGCAACCGGGCAAAGGGATTGTGCATGGCGTTAGCATGTGCGTTGATGGAGAAGGGGGCAAAGTCGGCATGTTTCCAGCCATATTCGTACATGTAGCGGCGCATGATCAAGGCATTCAGGCCAACGAACGAAACGCCTTGTTCGACCTCGTAATCGGCATCGGCGGCGGTGGCCAGCGCGGCAGTGACATCATGGCCGGCTTTGTCGGTCATTTTTTCCAGGCCCACTACCAGCGCCGACTCGACTTCGCCTGAGGCCACCGCCATCAGTCCGGCGCGAAACGCAGCCGCGCCCGATCCGCAGGCCGCCTCGACTTTGGTCGCTTCTTTTTTCCACAACCCCACCCAATCAGCCAGCAAGGTCCCCAGTTGATTTTGTCCACTGATCAAGGGGGAGAGCATGTTCCCCACGAAGAGTGCATCTACCTGATCTATGCCGGCATCCTCAAGCGCAGCAAAAGCGGCCTCGCCACCGATCTCACGCAGTGATTTTTCCCAATGCTCGTCAATAGGGGTTTGTCCAATTCCAAGAATGGCTACTTTTCGCATCTCAAGCCTCTCGCTTTATGTAATTGCCGCAATTGTACCCCTGCATCCCCTCAGAGACTCTCAAACTGTACTTTCGCCAAAAGTTGGCATAGGACCTTGAAAAACGAACCTGAATACGGCGCATTCTCAGGCGCTCAGGAAAGCAAAAAGACAGGAAGGCAACCCGTTGTCTTCCCGAACCGCAAAGACAGGAGCGTCTTGCTTTCTATCAGGAGCCCATAGCAGGCAGGGGCAGATAGGCTTGCAGGATCGCCTCCGCGCACTGCGGTTGTTTTTTGATCTCGGTCACCAAGCGGCGCAACAAAGCATCGAGATGCGCTTGTTGATGAAGTCGTTTGCACTTCGCCAGAGAAGGAAGCGGCTGCTTGGGGCGATAGGCGAGCATGGCCGTGTAGAGAGTGTCAGGTCGGTGCAGAGGAAGAACTTGGGGCGGGGATCCCCGGGGCGTTTTCTTGAGAGGATGACGTAGACTTTCCGCCGTACCTTTTCAAGATGTCCGCGTACCGTGCGGACGTAGTAAGTAGGGGTGCGGCGGTCGTCTACAGCCTCCAGTGTCACTTTCTGGTAAGGCCTGTGCTTGAGCGTTTGGTCGTGGCGGTCGAGGCGTTGCTTGTCGAGTTGTGGTGATAATCCACCGCTTCCAGATGCCGCGTGGTTTTGCCCTTTTTGCCCAGGCTGTCATCCACGCTGGCCACGATTTTCAGGGGAAAGCCGGCCTTCTGCGCCAGTTCCAGCAGTTTGAGCAGCATGAATTTCTTGCGCGGTTGACCGCTCAGGGCGACCGTCCGGGGGCTTTCTCGAAAGAAGTCTGCCAGCGCCTTCGGGTCAACCGCACGATGCCGCAGGCGCGCCAGCCCGCTGAGCGTTTTGCGTTGATGGCTGACGATCAGCGCATCCACAATTTCCAGAAGATGCCGAAAACCAGAGCAAAATGGGAGACCGCATTGCGCATCGTCCTGATGGCGATGTTCTTCTCGAGCGCGCTCGGCCCACAGCCGGCTCTGGCACGCTCACTTTCTTCTGAAGCGCAACAGTGTAGCACAACTGCTAGCAGTTGTGCTACACAAAAGCCTTGCTCAAGGGTAGAACCACCCCAAATTCCGCCTGAACTCGAGGTATAATGACGAAAAAGGACAAAGGAATGCAAACACTCAAAGACCTCATAGAACAATTGCCGCCCGACCTCCAGCGGGAGGTAGAGGACTTTGTTGAGTTTTTGTTGGATACGAAGGTTCATCGAAAACAGAAGAAACTCCGCATGACATGGGCTGGTGCTTTGCGCGAGTACCGAGACCAGTTTACCTCTCTGGAGCTTCAAAAGAAGGCTCTTGAGTGGTGGGGGGATGGATGTACCTCATAGATACCAATGTCTGGCTGGAATTGCTTCTGGAGCAAGAGAAAGCGCAAGAAGTGCGACAATTCTTCCAAAAAAGTGGAAGCACGTTTCCTGGCTATTACGGAGTTTTCGCTCTATTCCATAGGGATCATCCTGACCCGGCTGCAAAAGGACAAGGTATTTGAGGATTTTCTCTCAGACACTATTGAAGACTCTGGCGTTATAAGGGTGAGGCTGGATACTGCCGACCTTAAGCGACTTCTTTCTATCCGACAGCAATTCCCAATGGACTTTGATGACGCCTACCAGTATGTCG
This sequence comes from Anaerolineae bacterium, assembly GCA_049969175.1. Classification (GTDB taxonomy): domain Bacteria; phylum Chloroflexota; class Anaerolineae; order Anaerolineales; family Villigracilaceae; genus DAOUAN01. Next base: position 2,402 of record JBMFPJ010000227.1, read on the forward strand.
CCGCACTGAAATACGATTATACGCTCATCAGTTTTGACAGTGACTTCGACCGAGCGGAAAAAGGTCGCAAAACACCCGATCAAATCTAGCCTAAACTGCACTTTCTCATTTTAAACTGCGTACTTGCCCACCGCATGTTCCAATCTCTGGCGCCCTGCTGCCAGGAAGAGAGTTTCATCCATGGTTGGCCTGGCAATCCTCCTTTTCGTCGATAGTAAGAAACGATGGTCCTGAGCAAACATTCACAGGATGTTCTGGAAGAAATACCCCCTTATTTTTGTACTCCTCCTTCTCCTCCCCGGCCTGTTGACCCTGCCTCGACCGGCTCAGGCAAGTCAGGGAATGCAGGCCGAGGGCGAATTCGTCCGCGGTGAACTAATCGTCGGGATGAAAGCGGGAACCAGCCTGCGCGCCTTGCGCCTCCCCGCGCAAGTCGCCATCAAACACACCAGCCCCCAACTCGATCGTCTGAACGCGGCGTTGCTCAGCGTCCCGCCTGGCGAGGAACAAAAACTGGCCGCTGAATTACGGCGGATGGGCGGGGTGCAATTTGCCGAGCCGAACTACCTGGTGCGCCCCGCGCTCATCCCCAACGACCCTCGCTGGGGAGATCAATACGGCCCGGCGCACATGCAGGCCCCTCAGGCCTGGGACCTGACCACCGGCTCCAGCAGCGTGATCGTTGCCGTCATCGACTCCGGCATTGATTCCGCTCACCCCGAATTCAACGGGCGCATCCTGCCTGGATATGACTTCATCGAACAGGATAGCATTCCCCAGGATGGCTGTGGTCACGGCACCCACGTGGCCGGCATCCTTGCCGCCGAAGGGAATAACGCCATGGGCATCGCCGGCCTGGCCTGGGGAGTATCCATCCTGCCGGTGCGTGCCCTCGGCAATTACTGCGTCGGCACTGTTTTGGGCGTGGCCGAGGGCATCGTTTGGGCGGTGGAGCGCGGCGCGCGCGTGATCAATCTGAGCGTGGGCACTACGGCGGCTTCTTCGTTGCTGGAGAACAGCACATACCACGCTTACCTTCACGGCGCAGCGCTCTTCGCCGCCGCCGGCAACGCCGGGACAAATTCGATCATCTACCCCGCACGCTATCCCTGGGTCATGGCTATCGGCGCCACCGATTCGACAGATCAGCGCGCCTCGTTCTCGAATACTGGCCCCGAACTGGACCTGATGGCCCCCGGCAAGGACATCCTCTCCACCACCCCGCTAGGCGCTTTCTTCTACGAAACCTACGGCGTGACGCGCCAGTACGGCACCCTGAGCGGCACCTCCATGGCCACCGCTCATGCCTCCGGCGCCGCTGCCTTGCTGGCTTCGCAACCGCAGTTCGACACCCCCGATAAAATCTATCAGGCGCTCACTCAAACGGCCCTCGACCTGGAAACTCCCGGTTGGGATAACAACACCGGCTATGGGCTGATTCAAATCTATGACGCCTTGAATTTTACGCCGAACATCGTTCCCACCCCTACGCCAGGCCCGCC
>JBMFPJ010000228.1:0-3887 GCA_049969175.1 Anaerolineae bacterium
CCAGCCGCCGCGGCCGGGGGGCTTTTCGGGGGTGGTTTTATCTATTTTAACGAGAAGCAGGCTCAGGCTGAGTCCGAGCGCTCCGAGCCATTGGGAGGGGAGAAGGTTTTCGTGTAACCAAAGACGGCTGAACAGGATCGTGATCAAAAGTTCGCCCAATCCCAGCAGGGCGGTTTGCATTCCGCCGATTCGCTTTACACCCAAAAACAAGGAAAGGCGCGAAAGAAAAGTAACCAGGGTGAGGGCCAGCACGGGTTGCCAGGGGATTTCGTCTGGTAGGGGGGTGCGGTTGAAGATGAAGTAGGCGGGGATGACGACAGCGCTCATGGAGAGCAGGGTGTAGAGGGTGACAGTGGGAGCAGGGACTTCGTAAAGAACGCGCTGGTTAATGGGGAGATGCAGGGCATATAAAATGGCTGCGCCGAGCATCATCAAAACGCCGAGCAGGTCGGCATGTTGGGAGGGCGCATTGGTGAGCAGAATGACGGCGATGGATGCCAGCCCCATGCGGAAGAGAGTGATTCGGCTGAGCCTTTGGCGGTCGAGCAGTGACCATAGGGCGACAAAGAGGGGGTAAAGTGCATAGAGCATTTGCCCGATACTGGCTGGCAGGCGCTGCAGGGCCAGGTAGTAGAGCAGAGATCCCAGGCCGTTGATCGCGCCTGCCAGGGCGCAACCGATCAGTCCTACCGGAAAGATGTACAGGAATTTCCGGTAGAAGAGGACGATGATAAAGAGCAGAAGCAGGGCAGCTAGGCCGGTGCGTAGCCCTACAACCGCCAGAGGGGCCAGCCCCTGATTGATTGCCAGTTTCCCAAAAACGGGGGAGAGCCCCAAAAAGAGCGCGGAGCTCAAAGCCGCTGCAATTCCCCCTAATTGTGCTCCTTGAGCGGTCTCTTTCGTTTTGAGAAGGGAAACAGGGCGAGGGGCGGTCACCGGATGAGTGCTTTTACTTCTTCCAGGAAATCATCGTTGAGAAAATCGCCTTTTTGCATCAGGGATTGAATGTGGCCATTGAGGCGCTTCTTTTCTTCGGAGGTGAGTTCTTTGGCCGTGGCAACGATCACTGGGATGGAAGCGGTTTCGGGGTTGGAGCGCAAGGCGTCCATCACGGCAAAGCCGTCCATTTCGGGCATCATCAGGTCGAGGATGATGAGATCGGGCATCTCGCGGAAGATCAGGTCGAGGCCTTCTTTGCCGTTGCTGGCTTCGCTGATCTGGTAGTTTCCCTGCGATTGTAAGATGCGGCGAATCAGACGACGTGCTTCGGGTGAATCGTCAATGACTGCAACGTGTGGGAAGCGATCGGGGGCAATGTTGTTGAGGGCGGCCAACAGGCCTTCTTGTGGTGCCTGTTCCTGGGGTAGGACGACGTTACGCGCCCAGTTTTCACCGAGTACCATCGGTTCGGCCGGCATGGTATGGCCGGTGCAATTGACCACGATGGTATCGGTCGGTTTGATGATTCCAGCCCGAATCAATTTGAACAGGCCAGCGAAGGCTACGGCAGCGGCGGGTTCGGCCGAGATTCCTTCCATCTTGGCCAGGACGTGCATGGCGCGGAAGGCTTCTTCATCGGTCACACTTTCGAACACGCCATGGGTAGCATCTACTTTTTGGCGCAGCAGGGTGTAGGTCCGGCCGGGGTCACCGGTTGCCAGGGTTTCGATGTGGGTTTTGGGGTTGGTCACGATCATGGGGGTTTCCAGCCCTTGTTTCCAGCTTTGGACCATGGGGGCGCAACCTTCCGCCTGAATGGCGGCGATGGCTGGCAGATGATCGATGAGATTCATTTTCTGCAATTCAAGGAAGCCTTTGTGCACGCCAATAGGTCCCATCCCACCACTGATGGCCTGAATGTACCAATCGGGGGCGCGCCAGGGGGTGGATGGGGAGGCTTCAGCCGCAGGGTCGATCAGGGCGGTAAGTTGTTCGGCAATTTCAAAGGCGATGGTTTTCATCGCTTCAATGGAGGTGATGGCGCGGGCGCCCATATCCAGGTATAGTCCACGCTGACGGGCAAATTCGGCGGCCATTTGTTTGACCTGGTCGTAGGAGCCGGTTACTTTGATGAGCTGGCTGCCATACAGGGCGATTTCGCGCATTTTGACGGCGGGGACCAGGCTGGTGACGAAGGCCCACAGTTTGATTCCGGCGCGGGAGGCATAGGCGGAGTAGGCAATGGCTACGTTGCCGGTGGATGCGGCGACCATTTCGGTAATGCCGGCTTCTTTCAGGGCGGCAATTGTCACAGCCGCCTGGCGATCTTTGAATGAGCCGGTGGGCCCCTGGCGCTCATCTTTGATGAACAGGTTGGGGCAACCAAGCATCATCCCCAGGTTGACCGCTCGAATCAGGGGAGTACCTCCTTCCCCTAAGTTCAGAGAAGGGTTGGGTTGGCGAATCGGTAAAAGTTCACGGTAACGCCATAGGTCAAAGGGGCGATTCGCAAGTTGGGTTTTCCAGATTTTTGAGACGTGCTCGTAATCGTAATCTGTTTCACGCCATTGGCTATCACAACGAGGACAGTTCGTCGCATTGGGGTGGTAGGTTGTTACAAACCCACAGTCCAGACATCGAATTTGAAAGGTCACACAAACTCCTGATTATCTTGGTTTGACGCGTTTCAAGGCGCGTTCGAGGGTTGAGATTAAATCTTTTTCTTTGAGGGCGCCTTTGGTGAGCATTTGTTGACCGAACTCATTCAGGCGTTGTTTTTGTTCGGCGGTAAGATCGGCGCCGCTGATGACAATGACCGGCACTTCGCGCAGGGTGGGCGAGGTGCGCATTTTTTCCAGGATGGCGAAGCCGTCCATTTCGGGCATGAACAGGTCGAGGATCACGGCCTGAGGGGTTTGGCTGGTGATCATTTCCCAGCCTTTGGTTCCGCCTTCGGCGAGGATGGGTTTGTATCGTCCCTGATCTACCAGCATTTTGCCAATCAGGCGCAGGTCATTGGGATCGTCGTCGATGACCAGTACTTCGTGGATGGACTCATCGCCGTTGAGCCGATCCAGGGCCTGAACGAGGTCATCTTCCAAAATGGGTTTGACGAGGTAATCGGCCGCGCCCAGGCTGAAGCCACGTTCTTGTTCTTCGAGGATGCTGCAGATGAGGACGGGAATGTGGCGGGTGGCGGCTTCGGCTTTCAATGCTTGAAGTACCTGCCAGCCATCCATGCCAGGCATCATGATGTCGAGAGTGATGGCAAAGGGTTGGATCTCCGCGGCGCGTGGTACGGCTTGGGAGGGGTCGGTGAGGGGGATGATCTCGTAGCCTTGTGGGCGGAGATAGCGTTCGTAGAGGCTGATTACTTGTGGATCGTCATCAATGGCCAGGATGGTTTTTTCTTTCTTTTCAGGAAGGGGGGCCTGGTAAATGGGCAGGGTGAAGTAGAAGGTACTGCCCTGCCCAACGGTACTGCGAACGCCGATGCGGCCGCCGTGCATTTCGATGAGGCGGCGGCTGATGGAGAGGCCCAGGCCTGAGCCGCCGGTCTTTCGGGTGGGTGAGTCGTCCACTTGCGAGAACGGTTGGAAGAGTTTGGCCTGGTCGGCTTCGGCGATGCCGGGGCCGGTATCGCTGACGGAAATCAGAATTTCCGGTTGGCCGTTCGGCCCCTGCTCGACAGTGGCTTCTACGCTGATTTCGCCTTCATCGGTAAATTTGGCGGCATTGGAGAGCAGGTTGAGCAGTACCTGGCGAACGCGAATGGCGTCGGCGCGAGCGGTGGGAAGGTTGGGGGCGATGTTTTTCTTGAGGGTGATGGGTTTGTCTTTGACCAGGCCGGTGGCGGTGGACATGACGCTGTTGATCATTTCGACGATGTTGACTTCGTCGAAGGAGAGTTCCATCTTGCCGGCTTCGATCTTGGACAGGTCCAGGAT
>JBMFPJ010000229.1:0-3867 GCA_049969175.1 Anaerolineae bacterium
CCACAGAAATCACTCCCACCGAAGGCTCACCCACCAGCGCCCCCTAGTTCAGCAACGTGGCAGTCATCCAAAGACTGCCACGTTTTACAGTGGTATAATCCGCCCTGCATTTACTCCGGGCATATTGCCTGAACCTTGAGGATGGAATGAAACTTCACGAATATCAATCCAAACAAATCTTCTCAAAGTATGGAATCCCGATCCCTCGGGGACGGGTAGCTGCTACCGCCAGCGAAGCAAGGCAAATCGCAGAGGAACTCGGTGGCCGCGTTGTGATTAAAGCACAGGTACTGGTCGGTGGGCGCGGCAAAGCCGGTGGCGTAAAACTGGCAAAAGACCCAGCGGAGGCCGAACTGCTGGCCACTCAAATTCTCGGCATGGAAATCAAAGGGCTACCCGTGCGCAAAGTGTTGGTGGACGAAGCCGCGGCCATTGAACAAGAAATTTACTTCGCCATCACCAATGACCGCGCCGCCCGAAAACCGGTGATGATGGCCTCCGCCGCTGGCGGTGTGGACATCGAAGAGGTGGCCGCCACCACACCGGAGAAAATCGTCAAAGTACACATTGACCCCTTGCTCGGCCTGCGCGACTATCAGGCCCGCGACATCGCCGCATCCATTGACCTGCCGCGCGAGTTATGGAAAGACTTCGGCACCATTGCCCATGGCTTGTGGCAGGCCTACACGCTGAACGATGCTACCCTGGCCGAGATCAACCCGCTGGTCATTACCAAAGACAAACGCCTGGTCGCTCTGGATGGAAAAATGCTGATTGACGACAATGCCCTCTTCCGTCACCCCGACCTGGCCGAAATGCGCGATATTGACGAAGAAGCACCCGCCGAAACCGAAGCCCGCAAATATGGCCTCTCCTACATCAAACTGGATGGCAACATTGGCTGCATGGTCAACGGGGCTGGGCTGGCCATGACCAGCATGGACATCGTCAAACTCTTCGGCGGCGAACCGGCCAACTTCCTGGATATTGGCGGTGGGGCCGGCGCAGAAAAAGTCGCCGCGGCGATGCGCATTATCCTTTCTGACCCGAACGTCAAGGCTGTTCTGTTCAACATCTTCGGCGGAATCACCCGCTGCGACGAGGTGGCCAAAGGCATCCTCACTGCCATGGCTGAAGTAAAGCCCAAAGTGCCGATGGTCGTCCGTCTGGTGGGTACCAACGCCGAGGAAGGGCGCAAATTGCTGGCGGATGCCAAGATGATCACTGCGGAAACACTGGCCGAGGCAGCCCAAAAAGCCGTCGCGGCCGCTAAGGGAGCCTGAAATGAGCATTCTGGTAGATAAGAACACTCGCCTGTTGGTCCAGGGCATCACAGGCAATGAAGGTTTATTCCATACGACCCAAATGGTTGCCTACGGCACCAACGTCGTTGCGGGCGTGACCCCCGGCAAAGGCGGTGAATGGGTACTGGATGGGAAAATCCCGGTCTTCGATTCGGTCAAACTGGCGGTGGAAGCGACCGGCGCCAACGCGACCGTGATCTTCGTCCCGGCCCGCTTCGCCCCGGACGCCATGTTCGAGGCCGCCGATGCCGGCATTCCCCTCATCGTTTGTATCACCGAGGGCGTCCCTATCCAGGACATGATGCGGGTGCGCAATTACCTCGATCAAAAGCGCGTCCGGCTGATCGGTCCAAACTGTCCCGGTTTGCTCACTCCGGGCCAGGCCAAAGTGGGAATCATTCCAGGCAACATCGCCATTCCCGGCAACATCGGCGTGGTCTCTCGCTCTGGCACGCTGACCTACGAGGTGCTGTACGCCCTGAAGCAGGTCAACATGGGCGCATCCACGTGCGTGGGCATCGGCGGTGACCCGATCAACGGCACGAACTTCATTGACGTGCTGGATATGTTCGAGCACGATCCGCAGACCGAAAAAGTCGTGATGATCGGCGAGATCGGTGGCACCGATGAAGAAAAGGCGGCTGAGTTCATCGCGGCAAATATGACCAAACCAGTGGTCTCCTTCATCGCCGGTCAAACCGCCCCTCCTGGCAAACGTATGGGACACGCTGGTGCCATCATTGAAGGTGGCGCGGGCACTGCCGCCGACAAGATTCGCACACTGGAAGCAGCCGGGGTGCGCGTGGCCAAGCATCCTGAAGAAATTCCATCCCTCCTGAAATAAACACGAGAGCCGCCTTTCGCAGGCGGCTCTAAGTTATAATCGGCTGAGGCTGAAGGTCAACCGCTGAGAAGAATACCCCCCCCATCAGGCCGAATAATTAGCGGTGAGCGTCAATGTAGGCTACCGCTTCACCAACGGTTGTGATCTTCTGAGCATCCTCATCGGAAATTTCAGCGCCGAATTTATCTTCAAAGGCCATGATTAACTCGACCAGGTCGAGAGAATCCGCTTCCAAATCCTCGCGAAAGCGCGCATCCATCGTGACTTTGCTTTCGTCAACGCCCAGCAAGTCTACGATAATTGCCTTGATTTCAGAAAATGTGTCAGACATGGTTCCTCCTGAATTGGATATTTACAAATTGGGCTGGCCTATTGTAATCTTTCCAGGTACGCTGTCAAGCCGGCCGGATCATCCCTTTAGGGGATTTCAAAGAACAGGAACACTACCTTATGCCAAAAGTTGCGCCCAAAACAAACTCTATTGAGCAACGAAAAGCCGATCACATTCGCATCAATCTGGAAGAAGATGTATACTCTTCCCTGAGCACGGGACTGGAAAACTATCGCTTCACCCACGAAGCCCTACCCGAAATTGACTTGAAGGACGTCGATGCCAGCCTGACGCTGTTTGGGAAACCGCTCAGCGCACCAATCCTGGTCAGTTCCATGACCGGGGGGACAAAAGAAGCCGCCCGAATCAACCAGCGCCTCGCCGAAGCGGCCGAGACGGTGGGGGTCGCTATGGGGGTGGGCAGTCAACGCGCCGCCCTGGAAGATCCCGGCCTGATTTCCACCTTTGCAGTGGCGCGGCGTACGGCTCCGCACATCCTTTTATTTGCCAACCTGGGAGCCATTCAGCTGAACTACGGTTATGATCTCGCTCATTGCCAGCGGGCAGTAGAAATGATCGAAGCGGACGCACTCATTTTGCATCTCAACCCGCTGCAAGAAGCCGTGCAAGAGGGGGGAGATACTCATTTCGCTGGGCTGGCCAGGAAAATTGAAGCCATTTGCAAGGCTTTGAACGTACCCGTCATCGCTAAGGAGGTCGGGTGGGGAATTTCGGAACGGACAGCACGACTGCTGGCGGATTGCGGCATAGCCGCCATTGACGTGGCTGGAGCCGGCGGGACTTCCTGGTCTCAGGTGGAAATGCATCGCGCCACCAGCGAATCTGCCCGGCAGATCGCGGCGACCTTCGTTGGCTGGGGGATCCCCACCAGCGAATCGATCCTGAACGTCAAAAAAGCGGCTCCGGAGATGTTCATCTTCGCCAGCGGCGGCCTGAAAGACGGCCTGGACATTGCCAAATGTATCGCCCTGGGCGCCACGCTGGGCGGAATGGCCGGCCCCTTTCTGAAAAGCGCGGCTCTCTCTACCGAGGCAGTGATCGAACGGATGAATATTGTCAAAAAGCAAATTGAAATCATCCTTTTTGCAACGGCCTCGCGAACTTTGGGCGATTTATCCGGCAAACTTCAATTTCTTCCTGCCAGGCAATGACTATGAACGAAACTCCCCAAATTTTTCTGCAAGCCATTGAAGACGAGCTTCAGCGCCAGGTTGCGCGCCTGGAACAACCGCTCACTTTGCCGTTTTATGAAATGCTCACCTACCACATGGGCTGGAGCGGAGAGGGTGCCGGAGCGGGGGCTAGCGGCAAACGGATTCGTCCGCTGCTTACGCTTTTGAGCACGGCCTCCTGCGGTGCAAACTGGA
>JBMFPJ010000230.1:0-3861 GCA_049969175.1 Anaerolineae bacterium
CTCAACAAAATTTTCGTGCCATTCGGGTCATTCGATGCAAAATTGATTTTCTCAACGAGCTACTCGGCATACACATCCCGGAACAGCTCTTCCAGGCCGGGTTCGGGGCTGGTTTCGGCAAACTCAACCGCCTTTTGCACTTCTTCTTCCACCTGGGCATCCATTTCATCCAGCAAGCGAGCCGAAGCGATCTTGTGACTGATTAAATAATTGCGATAGCGCCCGATCGGGTCATTATCCTGCCATTTTTTGACCTCTTCCGGCGTGCGATAGCGTTCCGGATCGCCCATCGAATGACCACGGAAGCGGTACGTGTAAATTTCCAGCAAAAACGGACCGTTTCCGGCGCGCACGTGCTCGATGGCTTTCTGGCTGGCCTCATATACGGTTATCACGTCCATGCCATCCACCGATTCGCTCGGAATATCATAGCCGCGTGCCTTCATTGCAATAGAAGAGACCGCCGAAGCACGCTCCACCGCCGTGCCCATGCCATAGAGATTGTTCTCACAAACCCAGAGCACCGGCAAATTCCAGACCTTTGAAAGATTGAGGGCCTCGTGGAAAAAACCAATGTTTGTCGCCCCATCGCCGAACATACAGATGGTCACGCTATCCTTGCCAGCATACTGATCCCCCAGCGCCATGCCTGCCGCAATGGGCAAATGCGCGCCAACAATGGCATGTCCCCCCCAAAAATTCTTGCTGACATCGGCCATGTGCATCGAGCCCCCCTTACCTTTCGACGTGCCAGTCACCTTGCCGAGCAATTCAGCCAACACCTGCTCCGCCGAAATGCCACAATTGATCGCCACGCCATGATCGCGATAAGCAGTGATGACTCGATCTTGCGGCTTACGCGCCGCAATCAGGCCAGTCGAGACCGCCTCCTGGCCAATATACAAATGCATGAACCCTCCAATTTTGCCCTGTTGATACAATTCTGCGCCACGTTCTTCCACACGACGAATCAGCACCATCTGACGATACAGATCAAGATATTGTTCCTTCTTCATAACAGTTCACTCCATAGATTTGCACAAAAACAACACCAGAGTTTCTCTGGCGTTGTGGGCTTACTCCCAAAGGAGGGATTATATCAGATAATTTTGGTCTAAATCTCGCATTTCCATGCCCAATGCCCGCGGCAAAATCATGTAAAAAAACGTAACTGCTCACCCATACGCTATAAGGTTTCTCCCATCCCCCTGGCTATGCCTGGATAGCCAAATCCAGCCCATGAGCAGCGGATTTGGTCATCCGCGGCAGCAAAAACTGCATAGCGGCGCAGTTCCTACAGGAGTTCATCGGAAGCAATGACCAGAGGGTAGCAGTTACGCCTCATGCTCAAAAGCCACCTTGATTGCCTTTTCCTTGCCCTTTGAAGTGGCCACGCGAATGGCTTGTTTGTAATCTTTGAGCGGAAAGCGGTGGGTGATCAGGCCGTCAATGTCAAAATGGCCTGCCCTGAATTGGTCGAATACAAATTCGTAGGTGTGTTTGCGTTCTCCCTGCCATTCGTTCATGCCATGTCCATACGTCCCTACCAGGCGCACATGGTGATACCAGATGGGGGTTAAATCTACTTCAGGCATGGGAGCCATATGTGCGCCGACCATGACCACCGTCCCGCCGGCTCGCGTCCAACGCAGGGCGTCATTGGTTGTACGCGGATCCGCCACACAATCATAAATCAGGTCAAAGCCACCGATGACCACACCACGGTTGAACGGCGCGGAGAAAAACTTGCCCCCCGTCAGGCGCGCTACAGCTGCATAGTCGCTTTGGGACAGAATGTGTTTTGCTCCCAGTTTTTCGGCCATCTGCTGTTGATGAGGGTAACGCGCCAGCACGGTGATCTCTGCTTGGGGAACCAGTGTATGAATCACCATCGTGGTCAGCAAACCGATGATGCCCGCCCCAATCACCAGCACCTTATCCCCCGGCTGGGGCGGATAACGCATCACCCCGTGCATGGCAATCGAGATTGGTTCAACCAGCATGGCCTGGTCGGCATTCAACTCGGCGGGGGCGGGATACACTTCATGCTCATGCGCCACAAAGGAATCGCCAAAGCCGCCCCCCGCACCGCGCGGCCCCGGCTCAGATTTGTTGACGCAAAAATGGTAATCGCCTTCAGCGCAATAGCGGCATTTTGGCTCGATGCCCAACGTCTCACAGGTGGCACCTGCGAAGTAGGTATCCATCAACACGCGGTCACCCAGGCGAAAACGCGTCACGCCGGGACCCACTTCCGTGACCACGGAGACCGTTTCGTGTCCCAGCCAGAAGCGGGAAAGACCGGGCAGAGCCGCCGGCGCGATGGCAGGATCAGCGTGGACGAACAATAGCGACAGGTCGGAGGCGCAAATTCCGCAACGCTGATTTTTCACCCGCAACCAGCGCGGCCCCGGCAGGGGCGGGTCGGGTAATTCGCTGGCGCGGGCCGCCGAAAGCGGCGTCCAGACAAAATCGGGCCAGTAGGGAGCAATGGCTTTGGTGAGCAAAACGCGGGGAATGTGTTTATCTACGTAGATGGCACGCATGAAAAAGGCTCCTGGTTTTCATAAAATCTGTAAGTGATAACGGCCATCCGGCCCGGGCACATAGGTGAGCGGCCCTTGAGGCACCGCCGGCTCGATTTCCAGATAGCCAGCGTCCATGTATTCCCAAATCACCTGGAACGGCGATTTTTCGGCATTCCATTTTTCGACAATGACCACGCCATGGCCGGGCAAAATGGTAAAAGCCACCTGCCGCGAATCTGTCGGGTTGAGCAGGCAGGCCGCCCGCGAAAAAGCCTGATAAATGCCACGCGCCTGGGCTTCGGTGGAACAGGAAACGGGATAATAGTAAAAAGGTGGGTCAAGCGGCACGTATTCCACAAAATCAGGGTGAAAGGCAGCCACCCCGCGATGACCATGCAATTTAGAGCGCGCCACTGGCACCTGATAGACGTGCCCATCCTGGGCAAAAGCAATTTTGGGAAGCGGCTGATCGAGGGCCATCATCTCTACCGCTTCGGAGGAGGGCGGATCATTGCGCCGACCTTCCACGTGTCGCACCAGTGCCCCCTTGCCATCGGGGCGTACACCGGTGATGATCGCCAGTTCATCCTCGCTGATATTGTCTTTATCCACCGGTCGGGCGCTGCCGGTGATGGTCGAAATCAAAGCCGGCAGACGCGGTTCCCAGGTGGCAAAACAACCTTCGCTATACTGATCGGCCACCGCCTCCCCAATCGAAGGGACCGCGACCAGGTCAGCGATGTGCACCGTGCGGGTGAAAAAATGACGCTTGCCCAGTTCACGCGCCGCCGCCAACATTTGCCGCGGCGTCTCCAGCGAGCGCCATTCCTCCGCAGGCACTGGCTCCCCCACCACCTGATGGGCAGTAATCTCGGTCGTGCTCATGACCGTGACAACCCGCAAGGCCAGTTCGCGATAAAACGCCGCCTCGTCATAGGCCGTTGTACGCGGGTGTGCGCCCACCAGGTCGAAAACATACGCTTCCTCGGGCCGATCTTCGCCGATAAACAGGATGATGCGAATGCTCTTGGCCTGCGCCTGCAGCACCCGCTCCAACGCCAGGATCGGCCCGCCGCGCCTGCCCTGCTCCAGCAACGTCTCAAATGCCGCGGGCGAAAGTCCCTCAAAAGTCCACTCCGCCGCCTCAGGCGGAGACTTTTGCAAGGCCCGCCCAAAATGCGCCAATATATGCTGAAATTCTTCAGGACGGGCATGAATCAAAGTCAACACGGTGGGCGTGTGAGAAAGACCAAAGCGCCGTCGCGCCGTAAACAACAGCGATTGCCGCCAGTTGAGCGGGCGGAGGAACGGCGCCGTAGTCAAAATCAACTCG
>JBMFPJ010000231.1:0-2891 GCA_049969175.1 Anaerolineae bacterium
CTGAGAAGGCGCTGGCGTTTATAAGTGGGAAAGTGTATGTCAGGCACGATATCGCCAATATGCTCCAGAGCGTAGAAAGTGAAGAAACTCCCCTCCAGCGCCGCCTTGATCAGCTCGGACGCTCACTCAGCATCGGAGCGCTCGTCCTGGTTGTTGTTGTTTTTGTGGCGGCGTTGTTCAATTTCACCAACCTCCACGAGCTTTTTGTCAACCCTCTGAGTTATTTCCGTGAATATCTGAAAGAAATTACCGATGTCTTTATCGTGGCGATCAGCCTGGCCATTGCCGCTGTGCCGGAGGGATTGCCAGCGGTGGTGACGATCAGCCTAGCGCTTGGAATGCGCGAGATGCTCCAACGCCATGCCTTGATTCGCAAATTGTCCTCGGTGGAAACGCTCGGCTCGGCTACAGTGATTTGTTCCGATAAAACCGGCACGCTGACCCAAAACGAAATGACCGTCACTCGCCTGTGGGTGGATGGGAAGATGATCGAGGTTTCGGGCAGCGGCTATGCTCCCCATGGAAAATTCTATGAAGATCACCGCGAAATAGATATTACTCAATACCCCGCCGCCCTTACCGCGTTGTGGCTGGGGGTGTTGAACAACGATGCCGAACTTGAAATCGTCGGTGCCAGCGAAGAAGGACAGACTTTCCGTGTGGTGGGTGACCCGACCGAAGGCGCTTTGCTGGTGGCCGCGGCAAAAGCCGGCGTTTTTCCCCTGCAAATCAAAGATGCTTACCCGCGCGAAAATGAGATTCCTTTCGACTCTGAGCGCAAACGCATGGTGACTATTCATGACATCAAAGAGCCGCGGCCGGAGGACATCTCGCCTTTTTACAACGATCAGATGCGACATTGGGATGTAATCGCAGTCAAGGGTGCACCCGATGTTATCTTGAATCTGTGTACGCGCTACCAGACGATGAGCGATGAAAGCAAGTCGCTCGATGAGGAAGCCCGCCGCCGCATTGTGGCAGCCAACGACGCCATGACGCGCGACGCTCTGCGGGTGCTGGCCCTTGCCTATCGGGTCGTGCCGGATGTTCCCGATCAGGCTGAAGACATCAAGACAGAAGAAATCGAGCGCGATCTGGTCTTTGTTGGCCTGGTCGGTATGATTGATCCGCCTCGCCCGGAGGTCAAGCCAGCATTGGAAAAAGCCCGCCAGGCTGGCATTCGCACGGTGATGATCACCGGCGATTATCCCAATACCGCTCGGGCGATTGCGGAGGCCATTGGCTTGCTGCTTCCCGGCCGTCACGTGCGCACCGGTGCTGAGCTGGACCGGATGAGCGATGAGGAACTCAAAGAGGCCATTCGCACGACCGATGTTTTCGCTCGCGTCTCACCGGAACATAAACTGCGCATTGTGGATGCGTTACAGGCCAACGATGAAGTGGTGGCAATGACCGGCGACGGTGTCAACGATGCCCCGGCGATCAAACGCGCCGACATCGGTATTGCCATGGGAATCACCGGAACGGATGTGGCCAAAGAGACCGCCGATATGGTGCTGACCGATGATAACTATGCCAGCATTGTGGCCGCCGTCGAACAGGGGCGCGTCATTTATGCCAACATCCGTAAGTTTGTCTTTTTCTTGCTCTCCTCCAATGTGGCGGAGATCATGATCATTTTCCTCGCCACCCTGGCCGGTTTGCCCACCCCCCTAACGGCTATTCAATTGCTCTGGCTTAACTTGCTCACCGATGGGGCCCCGGCGTTGGCTCTGGCCATGGAAAAAGGAGATCCCGACATCATGAAGCGCAAGCCGCGCTCGAAACGTGAACCGATTATCAACCGCACCCTGGGCATTGGCATTGTCATTCAAACGATGATGCAAACCTCAGCCGTTTTGCTGGCCTTTGGCCTCGGCCTGTTGTGGCACCTGGAAGCCGGTGCGGTCCTTCCCGCGGGCGCCAACCCTATCCTTTACATCTTGCAGCATGATTGGCGCGGGGTGGATGTGCAAACGGCAGAGACAATGGCGTTTGCTACACTCTCGTTGTGTGAACTATTCCGTGCTTATACCGTCCGTTCGGAACGCGCCTCGGTGTTCAAAATTGGCCCGTTTTCTAACAAATATATGCAGTGGGCCGTGGGTGTCTCGCTTGCCTTGCTCTTCCTGGTGACTTTTGTTCCTTTCTTGCAGCCGATTTTTAACACGCACTTCCTGGCGCCCCGTGAATGGGCGGTGGTGTTTGGCCTGGCGCTGTTGCCGGCCACCGCTGAAGAGATTACCAAATTTGTCCTGCGCCGCAGTGAACGGCAAGTGGAAGCCTCTTGAATCTCAGAGATGCGCAGCCAGGCCAACGAACGCAGCGTAGGGGAAAGTGCTGCCTGATTTTTTGCTTCCGATTGGCGAGAAATGAAACCGGTCACGCTTCAAACGTGACCGGTTTCTTTACGACGAATGATTTACGATGCACGGCCGAGGATCCCAGGCGCTGCAAGGCCAGACGATGGGCCTGGGTGCCGTACCCTTTGTGTTTTCCCAGCCCATAGCCAGGGTAGGCTTGCTCCAGTTCGTTCATCAGGACATCGCGGCTGGTTTTGGCCAGGATGGAGGCCGCGGCGATGCTCAACGAACGCTGGTCGCCTTTGACCAGGGCGGTTTGAGGCAAGGAGATTTCGGGTAGATCGAGGCGAAAGTCGGTGAGCAGGTAGCCGGGTGCAGGGGACAGGGCCTGCAAGGAGCGCTCGGCAGCCAGCCGGGTGGCCCGGACGATGCCAAATGTGTCAATTTCCTGCGCGGAGGCAAAGCCAATGCCCCACGTCAGGGCGGTCTCTTTGATGCGCGTCGCCAGGCGCTCACGCTCGGGGGGGGGAACCTGCTTGGAATCGCGTACCCCCGCCAGGGTCCGGGAAAGATGCGGGGCGTTTGGGG
>JBMFPJ010000231.1:2901-3856 GCA_049969175.1 Anaerolineae bacterium
CAGACGGGGCCGGCCAGGGCGCCGCGTCCGGCCTCATCCAATCCGGCAACGTAGGGATAAACCGTCCACAGATATTGTTCAAAGGTCAGGTCGGGGAGAATCATAGCGGCCGCTCCGCATGTTTTTTCGAATGATGAGCAAATCGAGGAACATGCGCCATGAATCGCGCAGGATGCTGATTTTGCTGCCGGGGATGTAATACCAGTGAATGGGGATTTCGATGATGCGGTAGCCGCGCTGGTGGGCGATGGCCAGGATTTCCACATCGAAGGCCCACCCGCTCAGAGTCTGGTAACGGAAGACTTCGCGGGCGACTTCGCTGCGGAAACATTTGAAGCCGCATTGGGTATCTTGCAGGCCGGGCAGCACCAACAGGCGGATGAAGGCGTTGAAGATGCGGCCGGTGAGGTGACGGTAATACGGCTCGTTGTGGCGCACGGCACCGGGGGCTTCGCGGGAGGCGATGGCGATGTCGAAGTCGTTGAGCACAGGCGGCAGGAATTTGCTCAGTTCTTCGATGGGCATGGAGAGGTCGGCATCGCACAGGAACAGGTATTGGCCGCGACTTTCTTGCACGCCGCGACGAATGGCCTGTCCTTTACCGCGAGTGCTTTCATGAATGGCGCGTATGTTGGGATGGCTCTGGGCGATGTTTTGCGCAATTTCCAGAGTTCGGTCGGTGCTGCCGTTTTCAATGACGAGCACTTCGGCCGGGTAGTTTTGCTGGGAAAGGTAATTTAACACTTGTGCCAGGGTGTGGGGCAAGCGTTGTTCTTCGTTGTAGGCTGGAATGATGATGGAGAGGAAGGGAAGGGTCAAGGTGATGTTTGATTCAAAAAGAGAAAGACGACAAAACCGGCCAGGATGCACAGCTCAATCACTCCCATGGCCACCAGGAAGGCGAGTTGAGCGGGCGTCATGCCCAGGATGCGGCGTTGAGAGGGTTGGGGCGGGG
>JBMFPJ010000232.1:0-3855 GCA_049969175.1 Anaerolineae bacterium
GTTGCTGGCGGGCACTCCAGCAGCGGTCACTTTGCCCCGGCGCAGCACCGTGATGCGATCGGCAATGGCGGTTACTTCTTGCAATTTATGGCTGATGAAGATGACCGATTTTCCCTGAGCGACCATGGAACGCAAGGTTTTGAACAGGCCTTCGATCTCTTGCGGCGCGAGTACGGCGGTCGGTTCATCCAGAATCAAAACCTCAGCGCCGCGATAAAGCATTTTAAGGATTTCTACACGTTGCTGCTCCCCCACCGATAATTGCCAGATTTTGGCATGCGGATCTACCTTCAGGCCAAAGCGTTCTGCCACCTCTGCAATCCTGGCATCATACTCCGGCAAGCGCAAAAGAAAACGCGGCTCATCCAGGCCAAGCAAAACATTTTCAGTCACCGTTTGTGAAGGGACCAGCATGAAATGCTGATGCACCATGCCAATACCGGCTTTGATCGCATCGCGCGGCGACGAAAATTGAACAGGGATCCCCTTGACCTTGATAATGCCACTATCTTGCCGGTACAGACCGGCCAGAATATTCATCAAAGTACTCTTCCCCGCGCCGTTTTCCCCTAGCAAAGCATGGATTTCACCCGGGCGCAGGTCAAAATCTACGTGATCATTGGCAAGCACCCCAGGGAAACGCTTGACAATGCCGTGCATTTCAATCACCGGCTGCCTATCAGCAGAAGAAGCGGCTGGCGGGACGGCGAGAACAGCTTGGGTCATGGAAACACTCCTGAATACAGGTCTCCTTTGAAAAGGGGCCGAACTCTTGCGAGCCCGGCCCCCAACCTTCACGGGAAGCTATTGCCCGAGGCTCGGCAATTCAGCCGTAATGCCATCGGCCCACCAGTACATGCAGTATTTGCACTCCAGCCCAGGCGCTCCGGGCGGGAACTGATCCAGGTCAGATTGCTGGAACTTCTCGCCCTCTGGCACAACGATGTTGCCCTTGTTGTCCTTGATCGGGCCAGAGAAGACATCGAAGCGGTTGAATTTGCCCGCCAGCATCTGCGCCAAGGTGTCGCGCACCATCTGAATCACCGCCGGATCGAGGTCCTTCATACCAGTCGTCAGCTGTTGGCCTTCCATGAAGCCATACAGACCCAAACCACCGCTATCGGCATCGAAGTAATCCCAGCCGGGTTTGTAGGTACCATCCCTCACACCCTGGGTGATCTTGGCATAGACAGGCCCCCAGTTCCAATAGGGCGCCGTCAGACAGCGCTCTACCTTGCAGGAGCCAACCCAGTCATAGGTAATGCCCCATTTGCCCTTTTCCTGAGCCACATCGGCTACAGCCGGCGTATCAGCACCGGTGAAGACCACCTGCGCACCGGCATCAAAGAGCGAAGCGGCGGCCTCTTTTTCCACCACCGGGTCATGCCAGGTGTTGATCCAGCGCACATCCATCGTACATTCGGGACAGGTCTTCTTCATCCCCAGTGCAATGGCGTTGCCCAGGCGAATTTCCTCCGGGATGGGGAAGGTGGCCATGTAGCCCAACTTCGGGTTGCCATCGGCTTTGGCGCGGGCGCCAGCAATCATGCCGGCCAGATACTTCATATCTTCCATAGCGCCAAACAGGTTGCCGAAGTTCTTGCTGTTGGACTTGTAACCACTGATATGAATGTAAGTAATATCGGGGAATTCCTCGGCCACGGTCGCCATCGGATCCATGAAGCCGAACGAAGTGCCGAAGATCAGGTTGAACCCTTTGCGGGAGAGGGCACGGAAAACCTGCTCGGAATCGGCGCCTTCCGGGACATTTTCGATGTAGGCGGTGTGAACGTTCGGGACGTTCTGCTGCACATAGACCAACCCTTCGTAGTGCGCTTGCGACCAACCGCCATCATCGTGCGGGCCAATCAACACCATAGCGACGTTGAATTTGCCTTTCTCGATCTCCGGGATCTGAAAGCCACCCACTTGCTCGGGCTTTGGCCCACAGGCGGAAAGGACCAGCGCAAATACCGCCAGCATCACGGCCACACGCAATAGTGTCTTACGCATTGGCTACTCCTCCTATCAAATATTTGAATGGATTGAAACAGTTAGAGAAAAACAAACGATTATCTTCGCGGCCATCTCCTTTCTGATAACTTGTCTATACAAACGCCGTATTTTACCATAACAGGCAGTTTTTCAATCTATTTTAGATGGAGAACCTTTGCCAGGCAAGAAATTACTTTCCTGTTTCACAACCGAATTTTGTCCTGACTTGCTGCAAAATCATCTCGCGCTCAGCGCTGGCAGGCGTTTCGGCCTGCACGCGTTGCCACAAACGACACAGCAACGGCCCTACCACCTCCTTCGAAACTCGATAGGAAACCTGCGACAACTCAAATGCCCGTTGCCACTTCCCCACATGAGCATATCCCTCAATAAACACAAATCTTTCCACCGGATCATTGGGGTAATCGTTAAGCGCAAAAGCCACATCAGCCAGGGCAACTACCTGCTGCCAATCTCGCTGTTGGCGGGCCAGGTCAGCCTTCTCAAAATAATAACACCAGCCATGGGGCGGCTCTGGCCCGTAAACCGCAGGCATGTGCGCCAGCGGCTGGCTTAGAATCGGCCGAGGGGAAGAGAGCATCGCCGCCTGACGCATCAGGCTATCATCGGGGATGAGGCGATTGATCGGATCAAAATCGGGTTCCAGCAGGCGCAAACAAGCAGGCGGGGCGTAATAAAAAGCCACCGTCTGGGAGGTGTTTCCCTCGAAGCGTCCGGCCAGATAATCGTAATGGATGGGTAGCCCCGGTTGAAGGTCCGGCAGCGAAGCGCCCAGCCGGTTGGTGGGGTAAAAAAGCAAAAAGGAGATGCGGTCACTGTGATTCTGTGGGGCATAAATCCAATTCAGCGCTGCCCCCAAGGAATTATCGGCATAAAACGCCAGGCGCTCATTGAGGAGTACGGTTGTCTGCGGAGCCAGGCCAGGAGCGCGCCAGGTCATCTGCCAGAAGAGATTTTTCTGCGCCTCCCAATCGCGGTGGAAATCGGTAGCCCACAAAAATTGTCGCCCGGCGGCCAGGGCCACCAGGGCAGCCAGCAACCCGGAACGCCAGCGAGCCGGCAGTTCCTCCAGCAGGCCTGCCAGAATCAGACTGGCCCCCAACATGGACGGTAGAGTAAAGCGATTGGCTGGGAAGCCCAACGTCACCGGTAGATCGATTAACCAGAATGGCGCGCAGGCGAGAGGCAGCATCCACAGCCCCAGGCCGATCGCCTGCCTCGCGGTTTCGCCGGCACTTCTTTCTGGACCCGCGGCCTGCTCCCGCCAAAAGAAGAGGATCATCAGCCCAAAGGCGCTCAGCGCTACCGCACCATAGCCGAGGAGAGTCCGCCAGCCATAGATGGCGCTCTGTGGCAGGCGAAAAACCTGTGCCCAGGCCGCCGCAACGACCGTCCACAGACTGATGGCGATGTTTTGCAATAACGAAAGGAAGGTAGTCAGCGGTTCGGCCTTCAATTTGGGCAACAACCCAAAACCATAGACCTGATTATTGAAAATAAACAGGCGAGAAAACACCGCTAACAGGAAAACGCCCAGGTACGGCAACCAGACCCGCAGTCCAGCACGGAGGCGCTGCCGGGGAGTAGGAAACTCCTGCCGCAGGGCCAGCCAGATCACTGCCGGGCGCGCCAGCTCAAGGACGAAGAAGTATTCCATCATCCACAAATTGAGGGCAGAGAAAAACAACGCCACCGCGGTAAGAGGAGCTGACTTGCGTTGGTAGGCCCACAACATACAAAGAAATGAAAACAGGAAAAAGGCCAGCACGATGAAAAAATGACTGTATAAGTAGGCCACCCATTGCTGATTGAAGCCGGTGTAGAGCAAAAAGAGAGCAC
>JBMFPJ010000233.1:0-3838 GCA_049969175.1 Anaerolineae bacterium
CCACGATAGCAGCCGATTTCAATCAACCGCTTGATATTCATCTGAACTTCTCGGCGCAAATCGCCTTCTACCTTGAAGTTCTTCGAAATGTACTCGCGAATCGCGGAAACTTCCGCTTCGCTCAAGTCTTTGACACGCGTATCAGGATTGACTTTGGTGTTTGCCAAAATTTCTCGCGCGCGCGTCGGTCCAATGCCGTAAATATAGGTCAGGCCCACTTCTACCCGCTTGTTGCGGGGCAGGTCAACGCCTTCAATTCTCGCCATA
Organism: Anaerolineae bacterium; assembly: GCA_049969175.1. Lineage (GTDB taxonomy): Bacteria > Chloroflexota > Anaerolineae > Anaerolineales > Villigracilaceae > DAOUAN01. The sequence continues at coordinate 268 of JBMFPJ010000233.1, forward strand.
GGTGCTCTACCCCTGTCGCTGCTTGTGTTTAGGATTTTCGCAAATTACATAGACGTGGCCTTTGCGCCGAATGATGCGGCACTTGGCACAACGCTTGCGAATGGAGGGTGATACTTTCATAATTTCAGTCTCCTTGCTATAGGCTGGAAACTTACAGCCAAAGTTCTGATTATATATTTCTTTACCATTTCCGTCCAGTATTTGGGCTGGCCAATTTCTCACAGGACAGTCAGGATGAGAGGTTCTCCTTCGGTGACAGCCACACTGTGTTCAAAGTGGGCAGTCAATGAGCGATCGGCCGAGATCACCGTCCACTGGTCAGGAAGGACACGCGTTTCTGGGGTACCTACCAGGACCATGGGTTCCAGAGCAATGGTCATCCCCGGGCGCAACAACATGCCTGTGCCTGGTGTACCGTAATTTGGCACTTGTGGTCCTTCGTGCATTTGTCGCCCAACGCCATGGCCAGTATATTCGCGTGTCACATAATAGCCACGGCTTTCAACATATTGCTGAATCGCCGCAGAGACATCACCTGTGCGGTTGCCTGCCCGCATTTTAGCAATGCCGGCATAGAGTGCGCCTTCGGTGACTTCCAGGAGGGCCTGGGCTTCAGGAGAGATTTCTCCCACGCCGGCCGTGTAAGCCGAATCGGCTACGAAGCCATGGAATACCGTACCACAATCTACCGAGACAATGTCGCCAGCCTTCAGCTTTCGCTTCTTGCTGGGGATTCCATGCACCAGTTCTTCGTTGATGCTCACGGTGATCGAGGCCGGGAAGGGGGGGTGCCCATACCCTTTGAACGGCGATTTACATCCGTGTTTCCGCAGCACTTCCTCAGCAGCCGCGTTGAGGTCGGCTGTGGTCACACCGGGTTGTAAAAGAGCTTTTGTGGCCGCCAGAGCCATTGCGTTGATTCGCCCAGCCTCACGCATGATGTGCAATTCGGCGGGACTCTTGAGATGAATTTGGCGTGCCCAATTCATGTTGTTAATTACTTCCTTAGTGCAGCCATTAAATCTGCAGTCACTTGTTCCACACTTTGTGCGCCATTGATTTGCACCAGGCGCCCATGTTGACGATAGTATTCTACCAGCGGGGCCGTTTGCTCCAAATAGACCTGAATCCGGCGAGTGACGGTTTCCACTTTATCGTCATCCCGCTGGTAGAGTTCTGAACCATCCACATCACAGATGCCTGGCTGTTTGGGCGGGTTAAATTTTTCGTGGTAGATATGCCCATTGGCCCGGCAGGTCCAACGTCCGCTGGCCCGCTCGATCAAAACGGCTGGCTCAGCGAAAATGTAAGGAACACAATCTACATGGCCGTGAAATTCCACCAGCATCTTCTCAAGCGCCTCGGCCTGTTTCGGGGTGCGAGGGAATCCGTCGAGAATGGCACCAGCCTGACAGTCCGGGCGAGAGAGGCGCTCGCGGATCATGGCGATGGTGACATCGTCGGGCACCAGTTCACCTTTATCCATGTAGGATTTCGCCAGTTTGCCCAGTTCAGTTTGGTTCTTAAGGTTCTCGCGGAATAAATCGCCTGAGGAGACATGCACTAATCCCGTTTTCTCGGCCAGTATTTTTGCCTGGGTTCCTTTCCCAACACCGGGAGGTCCGAGAAGAACGATGTATGTCGCCATAAGGTCTCCTTAGCGGACGAGTAGCGATTCTTGATAGCCGTGCAACTTCAATTCCGCGTCGATGTTCATGAAGGTATCGCGGACCACACCGACGACGATCAACAGACCGGATGACGAGACCAGGAACAGGCCAGCGGAAGAGCTGGCAGTAGCAATATGCAACCACTGCAAGAACAGGCCAAGCAGGAAGGGCATGATCGCCACCGCGCCCAGGAAGAGGGCGCCAGGCAGGGTGATGCGGCGCTGGACCCGGCTAAGGTATTTCTGGGTGGGGGCGCCTGCGTGGACACCCGGGATGGTCGCGCCCACCCGCTTCAGGTTCTCACCGTAATTTTGCTGGTCGAACAACACCGAGGTGTAGAAGAAGGTGAAGATGACCACCATCAGGAAATAAAGCAACCAATAACCCCAGTTGTTCGTCCCGGTACCGCTAAAGAAATTTTGGACACTGGTGAAAAATTGGGCCACAGCAGGGTTGCTTGAGCGCGTGAAGTAGCTGGCAATGATGGTCGGGAATTGCAGGATGGCGCTGGCGAAGATCAAGGGGATCATGCCGGCCAGGTTGACCATCAAAGGCAGGGTGCCCTTCACAGGCATGGACATGCGGTTGCCAATGCGGCGACCAGGATACATCACCGGCACATTGCGCCGCCCTTGCTGAACGACCACGATGGCGAAGACCGTCAGCGTGATGACAATCAAGGTAAAGCCCAGCATGAACCAGCGGGTTTGCACATCGGAAAGCAGCCGAATCAGGTTGTTGGGCATGCGGGCCACAATGCCAGCAAAAATGACCAGCGAAAGACCCTGACCACGGATGCCGTATTCCGAGATGAGCTCACCCAACCAGATGGCAAACATTGTCCCTGCCGTCATGGCCAGCAAAACCGTCACCGAATGAAGGGCCAGATCACCGCTAAAGCCAAATTTGAGAATCGGCTGGCCGACTGCCTGGATGGACAGGGAATTGAAGATGTTAATTTGCCCAATCGCTGAGAGGGCAGCCATGGGAACCGCCAGATAATAGGTCCATTTCTCCATCCATCGCTGGCCTTCCCGCGGGTCCTCTTCCATGCGGCGCTGCAGGGCCGGGATGATCGGCACCAGCAATTGCAGGATGATCTGGGCGGTAATGTAAGGATAGACGCCCATGGAAAGCAGGGAGAAATTGGATACGGTGCCGCCAGAGAGCAGGTCGAGGAAATCCAGGAAATTCCCCGACCCGCTCGCGCCCTGACGGAACGTTGCCAGGACAGTATGATCTACGCCTGGAACGATGACGTTCGCCGCGATACGATAGATCGCCAGAATCAACAGGGTGATCAGCAACTTGCGGCGAATGTCTTGCGACTTCCAGAGATAACGCCAACCTGAAAAGGTGGTCTTCATGGAAAACCCTTCTCCAGAATGTTATGCGATGAGTTCCACGCTACCGCCCGCTTTTTCAATTTTGGCTTGGGCGTTGGCGCTAATGCGATGGACACGTACCTTGAGCGGCACGTTGACTTCACCGCGGCCCAAAATCACCACGGGGTCGCGCGGGTCGCGCAGCAGGCGAGCCATTGCGAGCGTTTCGGGGGTAACTTCTCCGCCAGATTGGAAAGATTCGGAGAGTTGATCCAGGTTCACCTCGTTATAGGTGACCTGATTGGGGGGCGTGAATCCCTGACCGCGCATGAACGGCAAGCGCCGATAGAACGGGAGGTTGCCGCCCTGCCGATAGAGGTGCCCGCCCTCGCCGGAGCGCGCGCCCTGACCTTTGGTGCCGCGGCCGGCCGTTTTGCCCTGGCCCGCAGAGATGCCGCGCCCGACGCGTTTACGTTCCTTTTTGGAACCCGGATTGGGCTTGAGATCGTGTAGTTTCATCTTGACCTACTCTTCAATCTTCAGCAGATGGATAATTTTCGTCAGCATCCCACGCAG
>JBMFPJ010000234.1:0-3834 GCA_049969175.1 Anaerolineae bacterium
GTCTCGAAGCGCGTTTTCCGCTCCGGGAATTTTTCCAGCGTCTTCTTCAGGGTGTTTTCCTGCCATTTTTTGTATTGATCAGCCAGAGTCATAGACCATTCCTCTTTCCGCGGGAAATTTGCAGATACCCCAAGTATAAGCCACCTCTTTCATCCCGAACAATCTTTCACTGAGCCGTCCAGGGCTTTTTTACTCGCAATGACAAGCGGTATGCGCTCCAGGCAACTCCCACAGCACCCAAAATTTGGATAAAAACAGGAAAATTTTGCGACAAAAGTCATTTGCTCAAACACAACGAAAATGCTACACTTTGCGTATATCCTCCAGGAGGCTGGTGCATGACTGGAAAAACACTGCTCTACGGGGGTGCAGCCATTTTGTTCCTGATCGGTTTATGTTTGTTCGGCTACGGGTTACTGAGTATCATCGGCTCGACCGCCCCCAATGGGAGTCCATCCTGGCTCACCTTTGGGATCGGCTTCAGCATCGCCGGGGTGATCTTCCTGGCCAGTGGCGCAGGCCTGGTCTATGCCGCCACCCGCGCCCAAAAGAGCGAAGTCATTCAACAAGTGAAAATTGATCTGCCCGCTGAAACCAAAATCGAAGCCGTGCAATGCCGCGCCTGCGGTGGAACGTTGAGTGCCAAAGACATCACCCTGGTCAACGGCGCGCCGATGGTCAACTGCCCCTATTGTCACACCATCTATCAACTGACCGAAGAACCCAAATGGTGAGCCTCATCTAAACAGGAGGAAAGATGACGCGCAAATTTCTCACCGCGCTGACCCTGCTGCTACTCATTTTCCTCACCCCAGCCAGCGTGCTGGCTCAGGAATACTCCTTCAGCGTTCCCCAAGAAACCGTCAACCTGTATTGGAACGCCGATGGAACCCTGAGCCTGGAATACCTGTGGGTGTTCGAAAATCAACCCGGCGCCCACCCCATTGACTTTGTGGATGTGGGCATGCCCAATGACAACTTCGAAATCATCCAGGTCACCGCCGAAGTCAATCAACAATCCGTGCCGGTCTCGCGTTCCGAGTACCAGGGCAGCGGATCGGGCTTCGCCGTCGTCCTGGGGGAACAGGCCATCCAGCCCGGGCAACGCGGTAGTGTGCATGTATTTGTTCCCGCCATCCGCGGTGTACTCTACCCCGATAGTCAAGATAACCAGTACGCTAGCGCCGTCTTCGTCCCCACCTGGTTTGGCAGTCAATACGTAAGCGGCAACACCGACCTGACCGTCATCTTCCACCTGCCGCCGGGCGTAAAAGCCGAGGAACCGCGCTGGCACAGCGCCCCAGCCGGTTTCCCCAACCAACCACAAACCGGCATAGATGACCTCGGCCGCATCACCTACACCTGGCGGAATCCCCAGGCCAGCGTCGCCGAACAATATCAGTTTGGCGCATCCTTCCCACGTAGCTACGTCCCGACCGAAAGCATTGTCACCAAACCGCCCATTGACTTGGATGCGGTAATTGCTTTTTTGTGTATCGGTTTCTTTGTCACCACCGGTTTAGGGCTGCCCATCCTGGCCATCCGCGCCGAGGTGCGTCGTAAGCAAGAATACTTTCCGCCGAAAATTGCCATTGAAGGGCACGGCATCAAACGCGGCCTGACCGCCGTCGAGGCCGCCGTCCTCATGGAACAACCGCCAGATAAAATCATGACCATGATCCTCTTCGGGGCAATCAAAAAGGGCGCAGCACAGGTCATTCGGCGCGACCCGCTGGAAATCCGGCTCAGCGAACCGCTCCCCGCCGTTCTGCGCGATTACGAGATTCGCTTCTTGCAAGCCTTCCACCAGAAAGACAGCCGTCAACGGCGCAAAGCCCTCGAAGAGATGTTCATCCAGCTGGTGCGTAGTGTTTCAGAGAAGATGAAGGGCTTCAGCCGCCGCGAGACCATCGAGTATTACAAACAAATCATGGAACGCGCCTGGCAACAGGTAGCCGCCGCCGACACCCCCGAAGTCAAAGGCCAACTGCTGGAGCAAAACCTGGAATGGACCATGCTCGACAAAGATTACGACGACCGCTCCCGGCGCGTCTTCACCGGCCCGATTCTCGCCCCCACCTGGTGGGAGCGCTACGACCCCACCTACCAGCCGCGTCCTACCACGACCTCCGGCCCCATCCAGCCCACCCCGGCCTCTCAGCCCTCCCGTGCCCTGCCCGGCGCTGAATTCGCCGCCTCTGTGGTGGGCGGCGTACAAACCTTCTCGCAAAAAGTGATCGGCAACGTCACCAATTTCACCAGCCGCGTCACCAAAGTCACCAACCCGCCTCCACCTCCCTCCCGCAGCACCTATCACGGCGGTGGCGGCCGAGGTTGCGCCTGCGCCTGTGCCTGCGCGGGCTGTGCCTGTGCCTGTGCCGGCGGCGGCAGGTGAAGTAATTTCTGCTTTTGCATCGAATGACACGAATGCTACAAATTTTCTCCGAGAAATTCGCAAAATTCGATGCAAAAGAGAAAAGAGAATCGAAACATCTTACGGGAAAAATCTAATCCCCGCATTAGAGATAAAAATGTTGTTCAAAACGCTCTTCCAGCCCAAATCAAAAATCGCCCCTCCTCAAACAGGCCTTTACCATTACACCCGCGAAGATGAGGGCGAAAAATCGCGCATCCACCTGCGCGTTGACCCCGATGGACACGGCACCCTTATCGTCAACGCCAACCGCATCCTGCACTTGAATTCAACCGCTACGTTCATGGCATGGTTGATTTTGGAAGGGAAGACCAAACAGGAAAGCATTAAAGCCCTGACCTCGCACTATGCCCTCTCCAGCCAACAGGCAGACGCGGATCTGTCCTCTTTCCTCCTTCAGCTGAAAGAATTGCTCCGCCCCGATGGCGCCTGCCCGATTCACGAACTCGACCTGGAGACCCTCATGCCGTTCAGCGAGCGGCCCTCTGCCCCCTACCGCATGGACTTGGCTATTACCTATCGCTGCAACAACGACTGCGCCCACTGCTACAACGCTCGTGAGCGCACCTTCCCTGAGCTGAGCACCACCCAATGGTTCGAGATTCTCGATCGCTTGTGGGAATTAGGTGTGCCTCACATCGTCTTCACTGGCGGCGAAGCAACCCTGCGCGATGACCTGCCCGAACTCATCCGTCATGCCGAAGCCAACGGCCAGATCACCGGTCTGAACACCAACGCCCGCCGCCTGGCCGATGGCGATTACCTCCAACGCCTGGTGAAGGCTGGCCTCGATCACGTCCAAATCACCCTCGAATCCTGCGATGAGGCCATCCACGATGCGATGATGCGGCGCAAAGGCGCTTTCCGCCAGACCCTTCAGGGATTGAAAAACGCCCTCGCCAGCCCGCTCTACGTGATGACCAACACCACCATGCTGCGCACCAACCTCCACACCCTCCCCGCCACACTCGATTTCCTGGCCGATTTGGGAGTCCCAACCATCGGACTGAATGCCCTCATCTATTCGGGTCACGGACTGACAGTGGGGACGGGATTGCACGAAAGCGAGCTACAACCCATCCTGGAAATGGCTACGCAAAAAACCGCCGAGCGCGGTCAGCGTCTTATCTGGTACACCCCCACCCAATACTGCCAGTTCGATCCCACCGCCCACAACCTCGGCGTCAAGGGCTGTACCGCCGCCCTTTACAGCATGTGCATCGAATCGAACGGCAACGTACTCCCCTGCCAGTCCTACTATCACCCCCTCGGCAACTTCTTGAAAGATTCCTGGGATTCAATCTGGAATCACCCCCTTGCCGTCCAACTGCGCGAACGTCGCTCCCTCCCAGCCAAATGCGAGGGCTGTCTACTCGTCGCCGAATGCGGCGGCGGCTGCC
>JBMFPJ010000235.1:0-3834 GCA_049969175.1 Anaerolineae bacterium
GCGCGTTGCACGTGGACGATGGCTACATCGGGGTTGAGTGCTGGGACGACGATGACATCTTTGCCGCCGTAGGGGTCGGGGATGCGTTTGATGTTGGGGTTGGCTTTTTCCAGGTCGGTGGCGGCGGTCTGGTTCATGGGCAAAAAGGGCAGGCCGGAGGCGCCGGCTTGCAGGCGGGTGATCATGCCGAAGTGGGAGTATTCTTCCCATTCGAGTTTGCCTTGTTCGATGGCGGCGCGGACGATACGCAGACTGCCGACGCCGGGGTTACCCATATAGGAGAAGATGACTTTGCGCGCGCAACCGGCCGCCACCATCTGGTCGTAGATCAGGTCAGGGGTGGCTCGCGCCAGGACGAGGTCGCGCTTCTTCTGGCGGATGATTTCATGGCCGGCAGCGAAGGGAATCAGATGGGTGAATCCGGCGGCGTAGACGGTATCGCCGTCTTGCACATATTGGGAGATGGCTTCGGAAAGGAAGATGAGTTTGTTCATGGATTCATTTCTTGGATTGTTTTTTGGAGAGTTTTTCGCGCAGTTTGCGCAGACTGCTAAAGCGGCCTGCAGGGGGCGGTGGTGGTCGGCGTCGCTGCAGTACCCAGCCGATGCCCATGGCCAGCACCGCCAGGAAGAGATAATCGAAATCCGTCATTTTGGCAAAATCGGAGGCGATGAAGAGCACCAGCAGATAAAAGCCGATCAGGATAAAAAACGTACCTACCCGAATGATTAACTCTTCCATACGTTTATTTTACTCTCGACTTTTCGCCAGGGCGTGAAAAAGCCCCTCCCCTGTGGGTTGGGAAGGGGCTTTTTACCTTGCTGAAAATTATTTGATGAGCGTGCGAATCTGTTCGTGCATGTAGAGCGGCAGGTAGTAGTGCCCACCGGCGTTCTTGCCGCTGGAGCCAGAGCCTTTCCATCCGCCAAAGGGCTGGAAGCCAGGCCAGGCACCGGTGGTGGCACCCTGCGGACGGTTGGCATAGGTGACGCCGGCCTGGATGTTATCGAAGAACCATTCGACTTCTTCCTCGTTGCCGTAGAAGCCTGCTGTGAGACCGTAGTTGACGCTATTGGCGATGGTCATGGCCTCGTCCAGGTTCTTTACTTTGCCGATGGTGATGATGGGCAGGAACATTTCGTATTGCCACAGGCGATGCTCGAAGGGCAGGCCGGTGACGAAGGTGGGTTCGCAGAAGTAACCTTTGTCGAACATACCGCCGGTCTTTACTTTGCCGCCGGTCAGGAATTTTCCGCCGTCCTGTGAAATTTCCTCGCAGAAGTTCTTGAAGTCGTTGTAGGCGTTCTGGTTGATGACCGGACCGAGATAGACGTTGCGTTCCGTTGGATCGCCGATCACCAGTTTTTCAGTGGCGGCTTTCAGGCGGGCAACCAGTTCATCGTACACTGGCTCTTCCACCAGCACACGGGAGGCCGCCGAGCATTTTTGTCCTTGCAGGCCAAACGCCGAGCGGACAATGCCAATGGTGGCGCGTTCCAGGTCGGCATGGCGGGAGACGATGGCCGGGTTCTTGCCACCCAGCTCCAGAATGACCGGGCGCACGTAATTGCGTTGGGCGAAATCGCGGTAGAGTTTCATGCCCACATCGAAGGAGCCGGTGAAGGTCACCCCATCCACTTCGGGGCTATCAACCAGTGCCTGTCCCAGGGTGCGCCCTGGCCCGGTGACGAAATTCACCACGCCATCCGGCAGGCCGGCATCGCGGAAGCATTCCACCAGCAGGCGGACGATCCAGGGGGTATCGGAGGCTGGTTTGATCACTACCGTGTTGCCGGTGACCAGGGCAGCGCCTGCCGGGCCACCTGTCAGGGCGAAGGGGAAGTTGAACGGCGAAATCACCAGCCAGACGCCATAAGGCCGTAGCACGGAGATGTTTTTGGCTTCATAGCCCACCAGCGGGTCTTTGCCCATTTCTTTGATGAAACCATTGTTCAGTTCCATCTGGTAGCAGGCGTAGTAAATCAGGTCGGCGGTTTCCTGCACATCGCCGAGGGCTTCCATGCGGTTCTTACCCACCTCTAGGGCCATGGCCGCACCGAGGTCAAAAATACGCTCTTCGATCAACGCCGCGGCTTTGCGCAGCAATTTGACGCGTTCTTGCCATGGAGTGTGGCTCCAGGCCGGGAAAGCCTTACGCGCCGCGGCCAGGGCCTCGTGGGCGTGTTTTTCGTTGCCCTTTTGTATTCTCGCCAGCACCCAATCGGTGTTGATCGGCGAGCGATCTTCAAACTGCTCATCGGCGAACACATCTTTGTTATTGATCAACATGCCATATTCTTTGCCCAGGTTTTGGCGCACGCGGGCAACTGCCGCATCGAAACCCTGGTGCAATTCCTCCGGCGGGTTGAACATGGTGGCGTACGTAAGTTTAAAATCTGTCATCGGGGAGCCTCCTGTAACTCAAATGGGGAATGGGATCACCTGCTTTCTGTGCAGGCAAAAAGACAAGCGGCCTGCATAGTATAGCGCAGGATTTCGGCGCCGTCAAAATTGAACATCCGTATTTTGTGTGATGATTTTCCTGACTTTGTAACTGATGTTACGCCTTTTCCCGTAGCGCGACATTCCTGTTGCTTGTAAATGCGAGATAAATCTCGCACTACGACTGGAAATGCGAGATAAATCTCGCACTACGGCGTAAGGTGGGTTTGTAAGAGACTTCTGCCTTACCGCATCTGATGAGTACCATCCCATCAGGAGAGAGAGGAATGCTGCGCTTCATTTTCTGAACGATTAGCCTGCTGGCCGTTATTTTGGCGGCCTCATGCGCCCCCGCTGCTTCCGTTTCCACGCTGCCTGCGGCGGCGACTCCGATTTCCTCATCAGCGGTAGAAATGGCTATTTTAACGGCGACCCACCTCCCCGTCCCGCCCGCTGCGCCGACTGCATCTCCGCCAGTCGTCGCCACCTCGCGCGGTCCCAACCTGGAAGCGACCGATCCGGCCAGTGTTCAGCTGGCTTCAGGTGGCCTGCAACTGGTGGAATTTTTCCGCTTTACCTGAGCGACCTGCCGCGCTATGGCGCCCATGGTTCATGGGCTGGAAGCGAAGTATTTTGGCCGAATCCGCTTTACTTTTCTGGATGCAGATGACCCCGCAACCTTCGAGTTTCAACGCACGCTGGGGTTTATTTATCAGCCGGAGTTTTATTTGTTAGATGGAAATGGGAATGTGTTGAAGAAGTGGATTGGTTTTGTGAAGCAGGAAGATTTCGAGAGTGTTTTTGCCCAAGTACTGGGACAATAACAATAGGCATGGTTGTGTCGCGTGGCACGAAATTGCAGATACGAATCAACAACGGCCACCCCTTTGGAGAGAGGTGGCCGTTGGGTTTGTGGACAAGTGCCCTTATGGAACGTAGTATTTGATGATCAACATCGGCCGATCGGAGGCAGCGTTACCGCTGTAGAATTTGATCTGGTCGGCGGAGAGGTCGTCGTTGTCGTCTTTGGCGAAGCGCAGACGGAATTGGGTGGTGCCGGTCAGGTTGATGGATGGCAGGACGAGACCTTTCACGGTTGCGCTATACCAACCGCTGGCGGGGGTGACGCCAAAGGTGGCCGCCGCGAGTTGGCTGGCCGGGGCTTCGAAATCGCTGATTTCCAGATTGGCCAGGCTGCCAAAGTAGGGGGTGTTCAGGTCTGCCAGCAGGCTGCCATGAGTGCTGAAGGGATTTGTGCCGACGATGGCGGCCTGTTTGATTTTGATGACTGCCGAGGTGATCACAGCGGTATCAGGCAGGGAGGAGGTATCGAAGGAGAGCACGGCGCGATACTGGCGATCGGCAGCATCATCTCCCAGGATAAAAGTGGAG
>JBMFPJ010000236.1:0-3831 GCA_049969175.1 Anaerolineae bacterium
GGTGGAGGAACTGGGTGCTTCGCTGGTGCTGGCCAATACCTATCATCTCTACCTGCGCCCCGGTGACGAATTGATTCGCGACCTGGGCGGTCTGCATCAATTCATGCAGTGGCCGCACCCCATTCTCACCGATTCGGGCGGGTTTCAGGTCTTTTCACTGGCCCAAACCCGCAAAATTGATGATGATGGCGTGACCTTCAAAAGCCACATTGATGGCTCCACCCATCGCTTCACTCCAGAAAAATCCATTGCCATCCAGGAAAATTTGGGCGCCGACATCATCATGGCCTTCGATGAATGCTCTGATCCTAACGACACGGCTTATACGCCCATTGCTATGGAACGGACTCACCGTTGGGCCGAACGCTGCCTGAAAGCCAAGACGCGCTCCGATCAGGCGCTCTTTGGTATCATTCAAGGCGGCGTCAATCCGGACCTGCGGGCGGCTTCCGCGGAGTTTATCGTTTCTCTCGATACGCCGGGGATTGCCATCGGCGGTCTTTCGGTGGGCGAGACCAAAGAGGAAATGCACGCCATGCTCGATGTGGTGACTTCCCTTTTGCCCGCCAACAAACCGCGCTACCTGATGGGCGTTGGTACACCCGAGGACATTATCAATGGCGTGGCACGCGGCGTGGATATTTTCGATTGTGTTTTACCTACCCGCCTGGCTCGTCATCATGCCGCTTTTTCGCCTGAGGGCCGTTTAAATTTGATGAACGCAACTTTTGCCCGCGATCAGCGACCCATTGATGAAACCTGCGATTGCTATACCTGTCGCACCTTTACCCGCGCTTACATTCGTCACTTAATCGTTGCCAAAGAATTGCTGGCAGGCACCTTACTTTCCATCCATAACCTGCATGCTCTTATCCGCCTGACGCGTGAGCTGCGCAGTGCTATCCTGGATGGAACCTTCGAAGAACGCCTGCCAGTTTGGTTGCAGCAATGGCAAGGCAACGCCGAACGTAAAGCGTACACATCCTACTAAAATCTAAGGAAGTTTCAATGACACTGTTTTATGCTTTTGTTCTTGGGGTGATTGAAGGCCTGACCGAATTTATCCCTGTTTCCAGCACGGCCCACTTGCTGTTGGCTCAACGGTTGCTCAATATTCCCGCCGATGGGGTGGCATTTGCTTTCACGATCCTGGTTCAACAAGGGGCTTTGCTGGCGCTGATCCTGTTCTTTTGGAAAGATCTGTGGCACATTGTGAGCGCGGTGATTGTGGGGCTTTGGCAACGTAAACCATTTGAACATTCTGCTGCTCGCCTGGGCTGGTATGTGCTGCTGGCGAGTTTGCCGGCGTTGGGTGTGGGCTTTCTGCTGCGCAATGTGGTCAAAGATTTGTTCAAAGATCCCTTGCTGGAAGCGGCGCTTCGCTTGTTGCTGACTGCTTTCCTGTTGGCTCTGGCTGAATGGGTAGATAAAGGAAAGCGCGGTATGGATTCGCTGAATTGGAAGGATGCGCTTTGGGTTGGCGCAGCACAAATTTTGGCCGTCTTTCCTGGGGCTTCTCGCTCTGGCTCGACCATCGCTGGCGGGATGGCGCGCCGCTTTGACCGCCCGGCTGCGGCCCGGTTCGCGTTCTTGCTCTCCGTGCCGGTCATGTTGGCGGCGGGAGTGTATCAGACGCGGGCGGTGATTCTGGCGCCGTATACGCGTCAGGTGTTGCCTTTCCTTTTGGTGGGCTTTGTGGCCGCGGCGATTGTGGGTTGGCTTTCGATCAAATGGTTGATTCGCTATTTAAATCATCATTCGCTCTACGGTTTCGCTATTTATACGCTGATTTTGGGGGTGCTTGCCCTGGTGTTGCATCTCTGGCTGGGATGAGAGCGCTGCTCCTGGTTTTGTTGATGTTTGTGACTGCCTGTGCGCCGGGAACGACCAGCCCGCCTGCGACTCAGACGGTGATCGGCGTGTTCGCTACGCCAGCCTCACGCCCCTGGCTGGAGAAGTTTTATCCCTGCGCGGCAAAGCAGCAGGTGGCCCTGGCACTTACCGATTTGGCCTCGGCGCAGTTGATTCTCCGCCTGGGCGAGCCGGAGGGGTTATCTCAGCCGGCTTTTCAGATTGGCGAGGAGCAAATTGAGGTGGTGGTGCCTGCGGGTTCTCCTCTTCGTGATCTGGGGCGCGAAGAGGTGCGCGCTTTGTTTGTGGGACAGGGCCAGGAAAATGTACAGGTTTGGGTGTTTTCCCCAGCGAGTGATGTGCAGCAGGTCTTCGATCGGCAGCTGATGGGTGGGCAGGGAATCACCTCCCTGGCGCGGTTGGCCAGTGGGCCGGAGGAAATGGCAGAGGCGCTCTCAGCGCAGGTCAACGCCATTGGGCTGCTGCCCGGCCGCCTGGTCCCGCCGCGAGGCGTGCGCGGGGTGTGGATTCTGCCGGGGGTGCCGGTAATTGTCATCGCTGCCGCGCCTGTCGAGGGGGGAATCCAGAATTTTCTGGCTTGTTTGCAGGCAGAATAACCAGGGAAGACTTTTTGGTTGACGAAGCGAAAATTTGGGGGTATTGTTTGCCCAGTTCATTCCCACCAATGGAGGTGACCTATGTCTGAGGAGTTTACGTTTGGCGGTGAGATCGTCTGGCAGCCTGGGCCGGAGGAGATTGAGCGTGCTCATTTGACGGCCTTTATGCGCCTGCAGGGGATCCGGGATTTTGCTGAGCTCATGCATCGTTCTACCGAAGATGTGGCCTGGTTTACGGATGCGTTGCTAAAATACCTGGATATTCAGTTTTATCAGCCGTATTCGCAGGTGGTGGATTTGCGTGAGGGGATTCAGTTCCCTAAATGGTGTGTGGGCGGGAAGATGAATATCGTCCACAATTGCGTGGATAAATATCAGGCCACGCTGCGGGCAGAGCAGCTGGCTGTGTTGTGGGAAGGTGAGGAGGGAACGACGCGAGGGTTGACTTATGTGCAGCTGTTTCAGCAGGTAAATCAGGTGGCGAATGCTTTGCGTTCTTTGGGGTTGGGTAAGGGGGATGCGATTGGTTTGTTTATGCCGATGACGCCGGAGATTGTGGTGGCGCTCCTGGCCATTGCTAAAATTGGAGGGATCATCCTGCCGCTCTTTTCGGGGTATGGTGCTGGGGCGATTGTCTCGCGCTTGAACGATGCAGAGGCGAAGGCGCTCTTTAGCAGTGACGGGGCGTTCCGTCGCGGTAAGGCGGTGGAGATGAAGCCGATTGCTGATGAGGCGGCTGAGCAGGTGCCGACGTTGCGCCATATGATTGTGTTGCGCCGTACGGGGCAGGAGGTGCCGATGCGGGCCGGGCGTGATTTTTGGTGGCATGAGTTGGTGGCGCAACAAAGCCCTCAGGCGGAGAGCGAGGTCACTTCAGCGGAAGATCCTTTGATGTTGATTTACACTTCAGGCACAACGGGCCGACCGAAGGGGGCGTTGCACACGCATTGCGGTTTTCCGGTCAAATCGGCCCAGGATATGGCTTTTGGCATGGATGTCCACGCGGGCGATGTGATTTACTGGATGACCGACATGGGATGGATGATGGGTCCCTGGCTGGTGTTTGGGGCGTTGATTTTGGGGGCAACTCTGTTCCTTTACGATGGTGCGCCCGATTATCCGGCGCCGGATCGTCTCTGGGGGCTGGTGGAGCGGCATCGCATTACGCAGCTGGGGCTTTCGCCTACGCTGGTGCGGACGTTGATTCCGCATGGTGAGGAACATTTCCGCAAGCATGATCTTTCTTCGCTGCGCGCTTTCGGATCTACGGGCGAGCCGTGGAATCCGGATCCGTGGATGTGGTTGTTTGAGCGGGTGGGGGAGGGCAAACGCCCAATTATCAATTATTCGGGGGGCACGGAAA
>JBMFPJ010000237.1:0-3827 GCA_049969175.1 Anaerolineae bacterium
CCCGCCTCGTATTTTTCGCGCACCAACGGGTGCAGTTCGCCAAAGACGCCTACTACTTGCCCGTTGATGCGGACTTGGGCGGCCTTGCCGGGGTGGAGGTAGTTAACGGTATCGGTCGGGGCGTAGGAAACGTCGCTATAACGGAGCCCCGCTAACAGGAGTTCGATGCGCCCTTTGAGGTCGTAAAAATCGAGGGCGGGGGATTCCTTCACATCCCAGGAAGTCGCCTGGCGCAGGCCGGTCATCACCAGAGCCAGTTTGGGTAGTTCGAGGGGGAGTTCGCCGGGACGCGGCTCAAAGATGGGGCCGATCTCGAAGAAGGCCAGGGTGTCACTCCAGCGGATGTTGCGCTCGACGATTTCCAGCACGGAGGCGACCAGGCTGCGGCGCAGGACGCGGCGCTCGGGGGTGATGGGGTTGCTGATGGCAACGTAGTCGTCAAAGGCGATCAGGCGGCCCTCCCGCTCTGGAGCGGTCATGCGGTAGGTGACCACTTCTTGCAGGCCGAGGTTGACCAGCAGGTCGCGGATGTTTTCTTCCCACTCGTGAACGGGGTTGCCGATTTGGGGTGGGAGAGGGTCGGCGATGCGGGTTTCGGGGATGCGGTCGTAGCCATAGAGGCGGGCGATTTCTTCCATCACGTCGGCCAGGCCGACCACGCCTTCGCCGATGTCGAGGCGGTGAGGCGGGGTTTGGGCCAACACGCTTTCGCCCTGAAGGGTGCACTGAAATTCGAGGCGGGAAAGCATTTCGGCGATTTCCTGAGCGCTGAGGTCAATGCCGAGCAGGCGTTTGACGTCGCGCGGGGTGAGGGTGATGAGCGGGTCTTTGGGCGGCAGGGGGTAGGAATCTACCAGGCCAGGGGCGACTTTGCCGCCTGACCAGGTTGCCATCCATTGCAGGCCGCGGCGTACGCCGATTTCGGCCAAAGCGGGATGGACGCCGCGCGAGAAGCGGAAGGAGGCTTCGGAGGGGAGGTTGTGTTGGCGGGCGGTGCGGCGGATGTTGATGAAATTCCAGGCGGCGCCTTCGAGCAGAACGTTGCGGGTCTTGGCGGTGACTTCGGATTCGGCTCCCCCCATGACGCCGGCGATGGAAAGCGGCCCTTTTTCGTCGCAGACCAGGACGTTGGTCGGGGTGAGTTTGCGCTCTACGCCGTCCAGGGTGATGAGGGTCTCGCCTTCGCGAGCGGCGCGGGTGATGATTTTGACTGGTTTTGTGCCGGCGCGGGCTTTGAGCACATCGTAATCGAAGGCGTGCAGTGGTTCGCCCAATTCGATCATGGTGTAGTTGGTGGCATCTACGATGTTGTTGATGGGGCGCACGCCGGCCAGCTTGAGCCGTAATTGCACGCGATAGGGGCTGGGTTTGATCTCTACGTTGCGAATCAGACCCAACACGAAGCGCGGGTTGAGCTTGGGGTCGGTGATTTCGATGCTGGCCAGGTTCTCCACCGATTCGCCTTCGGTGGAGAATTCAATGATGGGGCGTTTGAGCGGGCGGCCGGTCATGGCGGCCAGTTCGCGTGCCAGACCAAAGACGTTGGCGTTACGTGCCATGTTGGGGTTGATTTTGACTTCGAGCACGGCATCGCCCATGTAATCGGCCAGCGGTACGCCGACAGGGGCATCGTCATCCAGCAAGATGATGCCCTCGTGCTCTTCGGAGATGCCGAGTTCTTTTTCCGAGCAGACCATGGAGTAGGATTCGACACCGCGGATTTTCGTCCGCTTGAGAGTCATCAGTTGCCATCCCTCGGCGTGTCCATCATAGAGAACGGCGCCTTCGCGGGCATACGCCACTTTTATGGGCTTGGGCAGGGGGCCGCTGCCTTTGAGGGGGAAAATGTTGGGCGCGCCGGTGAGCACGGTGTGTTGCTGCGCGCCGTCGAACAGATCGAGCAGGGTCAGGCGGTCAGCGTTGGGGTGTGGCATCACCTGGCGAATCTCAGCGACGACGATCTTGAGTGGATCCCAGGAGATGCCGCTGGTTTTGAATTCATGCGGCTGGCCGGGGGCGTATTGTGGCATGGGCAGCCCCACATAGCGAATCTCTTCGACTTCCAGGCCCGCCAGGGTGAGTTTGCGGGCAATGTCTTCAACGGTCAAGCCATCCAGGTTAATGAAATCTTTGAGCCAGGAAATGGGTAGTTTCATGAGGACACCTTCTAGAATTGTTCCAGGAAACGCACGTCATTTCCCCAGAAGTAGCGAATATCGTCAATTTTGTAGCGCAGCATGAGCTGGCGCTCTGGCCCCATGCCAAAGGCAAAGCCGGTGTAACGGCGTGGGTCATAGCCGCCGTTTTCCAGCACGATGGGATGCACCATACCGCAACCGAGAATTTCCAGCCAGCCGGATCGTTTGCAGACGGAGCAGCCCTTGCCGCCGCAGACAAAGCATTCCACGTCCATTTCAGCGGAGGGTTCGGTGAAGGGGAAATGGTCGGCGCGGAAGCGTACCCGTGCCTGTGCCCCAAACATGCGGCGGGCGAAATCGGCCAGGGTGCCCTTCAAATCGGCAAAGGTGATGTTCTCGCCCACCACCAGCCCTTCGACCTGATTGAACTGCATCTCGGAGCGGGCGGTCACCTGTTCATAGCGGAAGCACATGCCCGGCAGGGCGATGCGGATGGGTGGAGGGTTATCGGGGTTGAGGGAGGCGAAATAGCGCATGGCGCGTATCTGGCCGGGAGAGGTGTGAGTGCGCAGCAAAATGGGGTTTTCGCCGCGCTCGCCTGCCTCTACATAGAAGGAATCTTGCATTTCGCGCGCAGGGTGATGCGGCGGGAAGTTGAGCAGCTGGAAATTGTATTCATCCGTCTCTACCTCGCGGGAGGTATATACCTGAAAGCCCATCTCGGCGAGGATGGCGAGAACGCGGCGCAGTTGTTGGGTGGATGGATGCAAACGCCCATGCAAGACCGGACGTCCCGGCAGGGTGACATCCAACCGTTCTTCGCTTAGCGCCCGTCTCAGCGCGGACTGTTTGAGGGCTTCCGTTTTATCGGCCAACGCGGCCTCCAGGGCTTGTTTTACGCGGTTGGCTGCCTGTCCAACGGTTGGGCGTTCTTCTTTGGGAAGTTTGCCCAATTCGCTGAAAAGCTGCATCAGTGGCGACGAGCGTCCCAAGAAGGAGATGCGCCAGGCCTCGAGGTCGGCTTGGTCCTGGATTTGTTCGAGGGCAGCCAGGGCATTGGCCTCAAGTTCTTTTAACTTGTCGAGCATAGAACCTCCTCAAATGAGCACAATTCTGTTCGCAGATAGAAAACTCCCGTCCACATGGGACGGGAGGACATTCCCGCGGTACCACCCAAATTGATTGCTGGTGCAATCCGCTCAGGCCTGCGGCTGGGATAGCGACAGGCTCCTCCTGTAACGCTGAGGCTGCGGTTCGAACTACTGAGAGCGCGTTTTTCTCTGTTCACCCGAACGGCTCGGGAGGGAACTTCGCTCAGGTTCAACCGGCTGCCGCTCTCAGCTGCTGCGGCGCCTCTCTGTCGGCTTCTGCTGAGCTACTTTCCTCTGTCCATGCCTTTTCAAAGACCGGAAGTTAGGGCTTATTATCTGCAAAAACAGTGGATTGTCAAGCGGAATGAAAAGCCATAGTGCGGAATTCATTCCGCGCAATCTAAAGCGACATGAATGTCGCGCTACAAAATCTTCGCGGTTGTGATCGTTTTTCAAGAGCAATTCTATAGCAGGCCATATCGCCTGGCTATGGCCTGCTTTGGCCTCATCAGCGGATTCCGCTATCGAATTCGATTTTTACCTGGGTAAATTGACCCGGCAGAACGGTCACCTGAACGTCGGCAGCCGTTGGCAGGGG
>JBMFPJ010000238.1:0-3823 GCA_049969175.1 Anaerolineae bacterium
CTGCCGGGAGCAAGGACAGCCGCAAAGCAACCGGCTGCAAAATATACAGATTGATTGACATCCTTTCCCTTTTGACATAAAATAACCGAACAATGTTCGGTTATTTTAATCCAATGAAGGCTGTGCTCATTCGCCTCCACACCCGCCTCGCCTCCCTCCGCCTCGCGCTGACCTTCACCGCCCTGGCGGGCTTCCTCTTCTGGCTGCTGGCACGCGGACTGGGCAGCCTGCCGCCCGGCGCACCCTCCATTTTCGACCTGCAACTGGCGTTCACTGTTGAGCGTTTTCAGTTCGTCATGGCGCAGTGGGGCGCAGCCGCCATGCAAGCCTATGTGACCAGCATGTGGCTGGATTATCTCTACCCCATCGCCTACGCCCTGGCGCTCGGCGGCTGGCTTGCCGTCCTCACCCGCCGCGCCGACCGCCCCCCCTCCCGCCCGGCGCTCGCCCTCTTCGCCGCCCCTTTCCTCGCCGCCCTGCTGGATTACGTCGAAAACTCCCTGCACTTGCTCATGCTGGCGGTTCTCCATGCCACCCCCGCGGCGCTGGTTTTCCTCGCCTCCCTCGCCGCCGCCGTCAAGTGGGTTCTGGCGGGGGCAGCGGTTCTGGCAATTGTGAGTCTGCTGGTGACGCGAAGATTTTGTACAGCGACATTCATGTCGCTTTAGGTTGCGGAATAAATTCCGCACTACGAACGAACTCACCCGTGAATGAGTATTCAAAGATGAAAGACTTCGACGCTGCCGACCTGACGTTTCGTGGGCGAGAATCACCAAAGGAGCCTTCCCCATGCACATCCTCAAAAAAATCTTCCTTTCCATCTTCATCTTCCTCCTCGTCGTCCTCCTCGCCGCGCCGGCCTACGCCTACTTCGGCGTCATCCGCCCCGCCCTGCCGCAAACTGACGGCGCGCTGACCCTGCCCGGCCTGACCGCGCCCGTCACCGTCTATCGCGACGCCAACGGCATCCCGCACATCTTCGCCGAGAACGCCCACGACCTGTTCTTCGCTCAGGGCTTCGTGACCGCGCAAGATCGGCTCTGGGCGATGGAATCCGCCCGCCGCGCCGCGCACGGCACGCTCAGCGAAGTGATCGGCGAGCGCGGATTGAAGAACGACACGATGATGCGCATCCTCGGCATGACCGAATCCGCTGAAGCCGATTGGCAAACCCTGAACGCCGAAACGCAAGCCGCCCTGCAGGCATACGCCGACGGCGTCAACGCCTTCCTCGCCCAATCAGGCAGCAAACTCCCGCTGGAATTCAAAATCCTCGGCATTCAGCCCCAGCCCTGGACGCCGATTGACTCCCTCGTGCTGGGCAAACTGGTCGCCTGGGGGCTGAGCAACAACTACCAGGACGAACTGGTCGTCGCCAAACTGACCCAAACCCTCTCCTGGGATGAGACCCTCTCCCTCCTGCCCGAATACCCCGGCCCCGATGTCATCCCCGACGCCAACACCGCCCTGCTGCCCGAAACGATTGACTCCATGCTCCGTACCGCGAGATTGATCTCGCAAAACGACATGAATGCCGCCCTGCGCCCCGACCAGGGCAGCAACGCCTGGGTGGCAGGCGGCAGTCACACCGCCTCGGGCAAACCCCTGCTGGCAGGCGACCCCCATCAGGCGCTCTCCATGCCCACGCTGTGGTACGAAATCACCCTGCACACCCGCGATGGACAGTATGACGCCGCCGGCGGCTCCATCCCCGGCTTGCCCGGCATCGAAATCGGTCACAACGCCCGCCTCGCCTGGGCAGTGACCAACGCCCGACCCGACGTGCAGGACCTCTTCATCGAAACCCTCAACGCCGACGGCACGCAATACCTCTTCAAAGGCCAATGGCAGCCGCTGACCTTCCGCGAAGAAGTCATCCAGGTCAAAGGCGGCGAAGCCGTCATCCTGAAGGTGCGCGCTACCCATCACGGACCGCTCGTCAGCGACGCCACCCCCGAAAGCCCGCAGCCCCTCGCCCTGCGCTGGACGGGTCTCGACCAGGGACGCCCGCTGGCACAAGCCATCCTCGAACTCAACCGCGCCCGCAACTGGGACGAATTCCGCGCCGCCCTCGCCCACTGGCAATTGCCCGGCATGAACTTCGTCTATGCCGACGTGGACGGCAACATCGGCTACCAGATGAGCGGCGCCGTCCCCGTTCGGGCGAAGAACGACCTCTATGGTCTGCTGCCCGTTTCCGGGTCCGATGGCGAACACGAGTGGCTGGGCTTCGTCCCGTTCGAAGAACTCCCCTCGGCGCAGAATCCCAAAGGCGATTTCTTCGCCTCCGCCAACAACCGCCCCGCCGGTCTCGATTATCCCCACTTCCTCTCGCACTACTACCAGCCGCCTTACCGCGTCGCCCTGATCAGCCAGACCCTCCGCCGCCTGAAGAACGCCACCGCCGAGGACTTCGCCAAATTGCAGGCAAGTTGGTATAGCGACCTCAACCGCCAACTGGCGCAGGTCATCGCCGCCGAAGCCGCCCCGCAAAGCGAGGCCGAAAAAGCCGCCGCGGCGCTGCTACGGGATTGGGACGGATTCATGACCCCCGACAGCCGCGCCGCCGCCCTGAGCGAACTCGCCCTGCGGAATCTCATCCGCCTCTCTCTGGACCCGAAACTGGATTCCGCTTCGATTGACTCTTATCTCACCCTGGCCGGCTACCCCTACATGTTCCTGCAAACCCTGCTGGATGACCCCGCCAACCCCTGGTGGCACGGACGCCGCGCCGAGATACTCACCGCCGCCCTCTCCCGTGCCGTGAGCGAACTCGGCGACCAGACCTGGGGCGACATTCACCAGTACACCGCTTCTCACCCGCTGGGCAGCCTCGCTCCCCTGCGCCCGATCTTCAACCGCGGTCCCTTCCCCACTGGCGGCAACTGGAACACGGTGGACAGCGGCGGCTACTACCCCGACAAGCCCTTCGCCATGACGCTCGGCCCCGCCTACCGCATCATCGCCGACCCCGCCGACTGGGACGCCTCGCGCTCCATCATCCCGAGCGGGCAATCGGGTCAGCCCTTCAGCCCGCACTACGCCGACCAGATTCAACCCTGGCTGAAGGTGGAATACCACCCCCTGCCTTTCAGCCTGGAGGCAGTGCAAGCGGCAGCGGTTCACACCCTGACCTTGAAGCCCTGAAGCACCATGCCCAGGCCGGATGTCTCCGAAGCACGCAAAGCTCAGATTCTGGCCGCAGCGCTCCAGGTGTTCAGCGAAACCTCCTATGAGCGCGTGAGCATGCGCCAGATCATCGCCCAAAGTGGATTGAGCGCTGGTGGGGTATACTGGTATTTCAAAAGCAAAGAGGAAATCCTCGCCGCGCTGTTGTTACAGATAGCAAAGGAGAATTTTGCCCGGATAGATGCAATTCTAGGCGCGCCGCTCCTCGCTATCCGCAAGTTGGAGCAGGTGATCACCCTGATGATAGAGCAAAGCAAAAACCTGTCCCACCTGTATCTGAATCAGGCGAAGTATCATGCCATGCTCTCAGCAGAACCGGCCACCCACGCCATCATGGAACAAATCGGAGCGGGGTATCAGGCACGATTGCGGGCAATCATCGAGCAAGGCATCGCCGAAGGCGAGTTCCAACCGTTGGAGGCTGAGAGTGTCGCCCAGGCCTTTCTGGGAATCTATGAGGGGCTGATGCTGCTCTGGGTGATCTCACCCCAAGCGCTCGATTTGAGGAAAAACCTGCTCACTGCGGCGCAAATTCTGCTGGCGGGGCTAAAAAAGTAGGGAGTGGCCTGTTGTCGTGGGCTTTTCTCTGCGGGTATCGCCGTCGATGTCCACCCACCATTCCATCGGCAGACTG
>JBMFPJ010000239.1:0-3774 GCA_049969175.1 Anaerolineae bacterium
GGACCCATTTTATTTTTTGATGCTCGAAAACGAAACATGGCTAAAGTTCTGGATTCCGTCTCTCAAATAGGAGGTCCCTATGCATACCGGTATGCTCTGGTTTGACAATGATCCCCGTACCTCGCTTGCGGTGAAAATTCAAAAAGCGGCTGAATACTACCGACAGAAATACGGCCGCCAGCCTGATCTTTGCCTGGTAAACCCCACCATGCTCCAAAACGAAAAAATCAGCGAAGAGCACATCACGGTGCGCCCTTATCGCCCTATCCTGCCTGGTCATCTTTGGATCGGCATCGAAGACCAAAACTGAGGGCGGTTTTCCTCTTCTCCCACCCCTCTCACAGACACGTTCTGGGGGAGGGGTTATTGATTCGCCGCCACCACGAAGGCCAGAGCAAAGTCTCGGCTGTGGCTCAAGCTCAGGGACCAGTTCACCAGCCCCAAAGTCCGGGCTTTGAGCGCCGCCGCCCCGTGCAATACCAGCCGCGGTTCCCCTTTTTCGCCTCGTAAAACTTCAATCTCCTTCCAGGCGATCTCTCCCAAACCGCACCCCAGCGCTTTGGCCACGGCCTCTTTCGCCGCAAAGCGCCCGGCCAGCGATTCAATTTTCTCCGCATTGGCCGCCAGTTCAGCGGGGGTGAAGATGCGCTGCAAAAAACGTTGTCCATGGCGATCAATCGCTCGCCGCAGACGCTCAATCTCGATCAAATCCACACCCGTTGCCAGCAGCATGTCACGCCTCCGGCCCGGCCACCACCACCGCCAGGCGAGTCAGGTCAATGTACTTTTGCGCCACTGCCAGTACTTCGTCTGGCGTCACCGCCCGGACCAGAGCCGGGTAGCGCAAGTAATAATCCAAGCCCAAATCAAAGCGCTCAATATTCAACAGCGCCCCAGCCACGCCGGCGTTCGATTCCATCGAAAGCGGCAAACGCCCGATGAAGTTTGCCTGGCTATCGGCCAGTTCCTCCGCAGTCACGCCGTCTTTCACAAAACGGCGTAGTTCGACCAAAATCAAATCAATTGCTTTCTTCACTTTTTTGGGATTCACCCCGGCATTCACCTGCCACGAACCCGCAGCCACCGCGGCATTCAGACTGGAATAAGCATAATACGCCAGACCGGCCTTCTCCCGCACTACCTCACCGATTCTCCCCATCATGCCAAACTGCCCCAACACCGAATTTCCTAATGCTGCAGCCAGGTACTCAGGGTCTTTGCGACGCGGCCCCAATGTGCCAATGACAATATCAGATTGTGATTTCCCCGGAATCACATGGTGGCGCCGAACCGTTTGCTTCAGCGGCTCAATCAGGGGCAACGGCGGCGGTTCATCGCCCGGACCCTCGGCCTGCCACCCGCCCAAGGCGCGGTGAACCGCGTCCACGGCTTTCTTCGGCTCGATTCCGCCCACGATGGCGATCACCATCCCCTGGGGGCGGTAGAAGCGACGATGAAAATCCAGTAAATCCTGGCGAGTAATCGCCATAATCGTCTCTGGAAAACCATCGATCGGGCGGCCAAAGGGATGACCAGCATAAATCACCTGGTCAAAAATCAAATCGGCCATTTCCGCGGTATCCTGGGCGCGGATCGCCAGGCCTGCCAGCCACTGAGCGCGCAATTTTTCCACCTCATCGTCCGGAAAAGTGGGTTGGCGCAACACTTCCGCAAGCAAATTCAACAGCAAGGACAAATCCTCAGCCAGGGCACGCCCGCTGAAAGTCGTCGTATGTGCGCCGGCATCAAAGCCCAAACTGGCTCCAACGGTTTCCAGTTCGTTGAAGAGGTCGTCAAAAGAGTGTTTTTCGGTACCGCGCATCAGCGCCGTGGCAACGAAATCGGCCAGACCTGCTTTGTCATCCGGCTCAAGTACACTGCCCGCCGAAAGGTAACCGCTGATCAACACGGAGGGACTATTAAAATTTGCCCGCGCCAGGACAATGATGCCATTGGGCAAGACCTGGCGCAACACATCTTGCGGGCCGGGCAATGAGTGGCTATTTACCTGTCTTTTCGCCATTTAAGCCTCCCCGCCCTGGGGCACATAGGTGCCAATGACTCGACTTTGAGGCACAAAGTAGGTGCGAGCAACCCGCTGCACATCCTCAGGAGTGATTTTTTCCAGTTTTTTCAAATAGGACAAAAACCAGTTATAGGTGGCAAACATTTCCGAAAACCCTAGCCAGAAGGCTTGATTGGTAATATTTTCACTGCCATAAGCAAAGAGGGCACGCGCCTGCTTGATGGCACGGGCGATCTCTTCTTCAGATACCTGCTCACTTTGCAGGCGCTCGATCTCGGCATCCAGGGCAACGAGCACCTCTTCGGGTTTGCGCTGGGGGTGGACCGTCAAGGTGATGACGTACAAGAAGGGATCAATGGTGGCCTGTGATCCGCCCGAAACGCCCACTGCCAGTTCTTTATCCACCAAAGCGCGGTAAAGGCGGGAGGTTTTGTTTGAAATGCCCCCGCTGAGAAAGCTCAAATTGGATGGTCCAGTCAGGAGACTGTCTAGCACGGAGAGCGGCAGGAAGTCGGGGTGGGCGGCTGGAGGAACACGATAGGCAACTTGCAAGTACGTTGTATCGCCAGGCCCCTCTACTCTCAGGCGTATTTCACCACGCTGAGGTGGTTCGGGGCGCATCAGGCGCGGGGGAGTCGCCCCTGGCGGTATCGGTTCAAAGAGTTGGCAAATACGCGCCAGCATCGTTTGTGTCTCAAAATCACCCGCCAGGGTCAACACAGCATTGTTCGGAATGTAGTAAGTGCGGTAGTGCTGGTACAAATCTTCGCGGGTAATGGTGTGCAAGTCGGCCATATCGCCAATCACTTCATGATGGTAGGAGTGCACCCGGAATGCTGCCTGCTGAATCGCCTCTCCCAGCAGGAACAGAGGTTCGTTCTCATTCCCCTCCCGCTCTGAGATGATCACCGTCCGTTCGGCAGCCACTTCCTTTTCATCGAACAAACTATTGACCATTCGATCCGCCTCCAGGCGCAAAGCCAGATCAATCTGATCGGCAGGCAGGGTTTCGAAATAGGTTGTCCAATCGAGGAAGGTAAAAGCATTCCAAACGCCACCCACACGGGAGATAGCCTTATCCAGCACAGATGCCGGAAACTGCGGCGTTCCCTTGAATTGCATGTGCTCTGTCCAGTGGGAAATGCCTGTACGACCAGGCACTTCGTCACGTGAGCCGACCCGATACCAGATCCAGGAAGAAATGAGCGGCGCGGTGTGAATTTCTTTAAGCAAGACCTTCAAGCCGTTTTCAAGTGTGGTTTGCGTCCATGGTGCAGGCATAGCGCTCCGTTTACCGGCAAACCATGCGGCCATCCAGCGTCAGAGCATTGGGCTCGACCAGGCAATAAAATGGTTTGATCACCTGTTGCAGGCCGACGAACGGCTCGTGTAGTTCGGTTTGCGCTAGTGGAATGCGCACTGGTACATCCAGGTGAACCGGAATCAGATTTTGCACTTGCAAATTAAAATCTAAGGTGA
This sequence comes from Anaerolineae bacterium, assembly GCA_049969175.1. Lineage (GTDB taxonomy): Bacteria > Chloroflexota > Anaerolineae > Anaerolineales > Villigracilaceae > DAOUAN01. The sequence goes on from JBMFPJ010000239.1 coordinate 3,506, forward strand.
CCATCAACGGTGTGCCGGCTGGCAAAGTTACATCGGCGGGAGCATCAATATTAAGGCCCGCCGTATTGATCCTCACCCGTGCCCTGGAAATGCGCGCTTCTTCAGCCAGGACAATCTGGGTGGTCGTTTGAACAGGCACGGTAATATCCAGCGGGATCTGAGCGTCTACAGGAATAGTAGTGATAATCGTAGCTCGATCCATCTTCTCAAAATTTGTGTATAGTCCGCCCAAGAGAGTCGCGCCGGTATCTCCCGCAGTGGCTTGCAAT
>JBMFPJ010000240.1:0-3735 GCA_049969175.1 Anaerolineae bacterium
CGTGGAAAACGAACGGTTGCTGGCCAGCGTGCTTGGCGTGGAAAAAGTAATTTACGGCACGGTCACTTCGGCGGTGGGGCGGCGTGCAGCTGGCGATGTGGTGTTGGAAAAATTACGTGGCGTGGGCATTGCTGCCGGTCATCCGCTTTCGGAGCGCTTGGTGACCGCATTTGAAGCGGCCTATCTCAATGTTCGCCTGTATCCCGATGCGCTCAGCATGAAGTGGTCAAAGATGTTAACCAACCTGGTGGCCAATGCCACCGCGGCGATTCTGGATATGACGCCAGCGGAGATTTATGCTCATCCGGCTTTGTATCGGCTGGAAATGCGTATGTTGGCCGAGGCCCTGGCAGTGATGAAAGCCAGCCAGATCAAAGTGACAGATTTGCCTGGCACACCCGTGCGTCTGCTGGCGCGCTTGCCTGAATTGCCGGCTGTAATTCGTCCGCTGGCGCGGCGGATACTGGCGGGCGGGCGCGGCGGGAAAATGCCTTCGTTTCACATTGACCTGCACAGTGGGCGGGGTCAATCCGAAGTCGAATGGCTGAACGGAGCGGTAGTCCGGCAGGGAGAGAAGGTCGGTGTGCCTGTGCCGGTGAATCGCATGCTCACCCAAACGCTTCTTGCCCTGACCCGCGGGGAGATTCCACTCGAAACGTTTGCGCGCCGACCAGAGCAGTTGCTCAAAATTACCGATGGGGTCATTCAATCCATCCGCGCGGCGTAGTTGGGCGCCTGCGCTGCTGTTGTTCCTGCTGCTGATTCTGACGCTAGAAGCCCTCTGGCTGGCGCCGTTGACGCTGAGCCGCTGGCACGCTTTTGATTATGAAAATTATCGGCAGGCGGGAAGATTGTTGCTTTCTGGCCAGAATCCCTATGGCCCTCACCGTTACTACCCCTTACCTACCGTTTTGTGGATCTTTGTGCCGCTGGCACTGCTCCCTGAGGCGTTCCGCCTGTTATGGGTGTTGGGGGCCTTTCTGGCGATTCTCATCGTTCAGCGCAAAGATGGCTGGTTGCTTTTTTTCTTTTTTCCTTTGTGGATTGTCGTGCGTGACGGAATGCTGGAAGGATGGCTTCTCCTTCCCTTGGCGGTTTTTCTGCGCGGTTCCCCAGGCTGGGCGGGTCTGACCGCTGCTCTTCTGCTGCTCAAACCACAACTGGCACTCTTACCGCTTGTGTACGCCCTGCTTTCCTGGCTGCGACAGCGGGACTGGCGCAATGTACTGGCGTTTGGCGGCGGTTTTCTGGTTTTATTTGTGCCGACGTTTATCTTGATGCCTGGCTGGCCGGCCCACATGCTGGCGGCTCTGGCGGATCGTGTCGGCCAGTATACGCAATATCCGGGCATGAGCGCCTCGCTGTGGGCCTGGCGCATTTTCGGTTGGCCAGGTTGGGCCGGGAATTTCCTCCTGCTGGGGGTTGCTCTGTTTTTCTTTAGAGAGGCCTGGCGCTGGCCAGAACAGCGGCTTCCGGCGCTGCTGGCCCTCGGCCTGCTGCTTACCCCTTACCTTTTTGGCTCAAGTATGCTGATGCTGATTCCCCTCTTCAAAGAGCGCAACGAGATTCTTAGCCTGGTGGGGCTTTCTTTCCTGGCTGTGTTGCTGGATGTGGGAATGGGCCACTTTGGTGGCGGCTTTGCTTTCTTGCCCCTCTTTGCGCTCTGGCGCCTGTCTCGACGGTGATAGAATTTTTGCATCGAATTGCGCGAATTGCGCGAATTGTGCGAAAAAATGGTTAAATTCGTGCCATTCGATCCATTCGATGCCAGAATCACCAAAAGGAATAACCATGAATAACTCCATCCGCTTTGTTCAACCCCGTCCAGATGTAGAAGTCCATTTGCCTGATGGCCGCATCCTTTGCGGTCCGCGTGGCGCCAAGATAGGCGATTTTCTGCTGGCTGCGGCGCGTCCTGGCGATGCGCCGCTGATTGCCGCTGTAGTCAACGGTGACTTGCGCGAATTAACCTACCCGGTCGAAATGGATGTGCGCGTTCGCCCAATCACCCTCGGTGATGCGGATGGCTCGCGCATTTATCGCCGCTCGCTCACTTTTTTGCTCGAAATGGCGTTTGCCAGCCTCTTTCCCAATGCCAAGTTGACCATTGATCATTCCCTTTCCTTCGGCGGTTATTACTGCCAGATCAGTGGACGTCCGCCGCTGAGCGCGGCAGAGCTGCAACGGCTCAAAGCGCGCATGGACGAATGGATCGCTGCCGATTTGCCCTTTGAGCGCCAGGAGGTTCCTCTCCAGGAAGCCATTGCGTATTTTCGCTCGCGCGGCTACGAAGACAAAGCCCACCTGCTGGCCTACCGTAAAAAAGACTACCTGACCCTCTACCGCTTCGGCGAGCAAATGGACTATCATCATGGTTACATGGTACCTTCCACTGGCTATTTGCGCTGGTATGACCTGTATCTGACCGATGGGGGGTTCACGCTGCGCTTCCCGCGTCACAACAACCCCACTGAACTGGTGCCCATCCCCGAATATCCCAAACTGCTGGCGGCGTTTCGTCAGTATGGCGATTGGTTGAACCGCCTGGGCATTGACAACGTCGGCTCACTAAACGACGCCATTCAGGCCGGCCGCGGCCATGAGATCATCCTGGTCTCCGAAGCGTTCCACGAGCAACATCTTTCGGACATTGCCCGCCAGATCGCTGCCCAACGAGACAAAATTCGGCTCATTCTCATCGCCGGTCCCACTTCTTCTGGGAAGACAACCTTCTCGCGCCGCCTGACTGTCCAGCTGCTGGCTTTGGGCATTTCCCCCTTCCCTCTCGAATTGGATAATTATTTCCTGGATCGCGACAAAACGCCCCTCGGCCCGGATGGCAAGCCGGATTTCGAAACCATCGAAGCACTCGATCTGTCGCTTTTGGCCGATCATCTCCAGCGCCTGATTCGCGGCGAAAAAGTATGTTTGCCGCGCTACAACTTCAAGAGCGGAAAACGCGAAGAAGGAGATGAGATTCAACTGGATCGCGGCCAGTTGATCATCCTGGAGGGGATTCACGGCCTGAATCCGCGTCTTATCCCGGACACCTTGCAGGGAGATGCCTACCGAATCTATGTCTCCGCCCTGACGCAGCTCAACCTGGACCGTCATAACCGTGTTTCCACAACTGATACTCGCCTGATTCGGCGCATTGTGCGCGATGCCCGTGAGCGGGGTTACACCGCTGCCCAGACGATCAGCCACTGGGAATCGGTGCGCGAAGGCGAGAAGTTACACATTTTCCCCTTTCAAGAGAATTGCGATGTGATGTTCAATTCGGCGCTGGCATATGAACTGGCTGCTCTCAAACCCTTTGCTGAACCCCTCTTGCGCCAGGTGCCTTATGGCACGCCTGAGTATATCGAAGCCAAACGTCTGCTGGCCTTCCTGGAATGGTTTGAACCGCTCGACCTAGAGCTGATTCCCGAAACCTCGATTGTGCGCGAGTTTCTCGGCGGTTCGATTTTGAAGGATTTCAAAATCTGGAAGTAGTTCAAATGCTGCGCTTCACCCTGTTCGACACATTCCGCATCCACACCCCCGCCGGAGAAACGCTCTCCGGTGGGTCTCCCACGACTCGTTCACTGCTAGCCTACCTGCTGCTGCACCGTGAGGCACCGCTCGACCGGCGGCGGCTGGCTTTTCTTTTCTGGCCCGACAGCGGCGAAACCGCCGCCCGCCGCAACCTGCGGCAATACCTGCACCACCTCCGCACGGCGCTGAGACCGCTCG
>JBMFPJ010000241.1:0-3726 GCA_049969175.1 Anaerolineae bacterium
AGGTGGTTTTCCCCGAACCAGAAGGCCCAAGCATGGAAAAGAATTCCCCATCACGAATTTCCATGCTAACGTTATCAACGGCGCGTACTTCGCCAAAATGACGGGAGACATTTTCAAAAGTGACTGCAGAGGGAGTACTCATATTGTGATTTGAATTTCGCCTCAAGAAAATACTACCTGTTGGAAATTCCGATGGCACATCTCAGATCTTTACAGGTATTCCGGTCACGCTGAAATCAAACAGCGTGACCGGAACGCTTCAAACGTAAAGGCTACTGTCCGCCTTTAATGGCATTATAGGCATTAACCCATTCCGAATAGGGCACGCAGGCTTCCCCACCACAATTGCCCTCACCGCTGGGCGTTTTCCAGAAGTAAATTTTGTCGAAATCATTGAAACCATTGGTCGCACAGCCGGTATCGGTCAACAGCTCATTGCCCTTACAGGCTGCCGGTACAGCAGGCACCGAACCAAACCAGGCGGCCACATCGCCCTGTACTTTGGGATTCAACGAGTGTTCCATCCAGAGATAGGCACAATTTGGATGAGGAGCGTTGACATGCATCATAGTGGTATCCGCCCAGCCGGTCGCCCCCTCCTGCGGAATCACAGAAGCGATCGGCTTACCATCCAATTGCAACAGGTTCACCTGATATGGCCAGGAAGAAGACGCAACCGTTCCTTCTTTGGTGAAGTCATCAATTTGAACAGAGACATCATGCCAGTAACGATTGACCAGTTTCCGTTGCTGGCGGAGCAATTCCACAGCTGCATCAAATTGCTTGCGATTCAACTGATAGGGGTCGGTGATACCCAATTCTGGCCGATGGAATTTAAGATACAAAGCCGCATCGGCAATGTAAATCGCGCCATCATAAGCCTGAACCCGCCCCTTATTGGATTTACCATCCGGTAGCGTTTGTTCTTCAAAGACAACGCTCCAGGATGTGGGCGGTTCAGGGAAGACATCGGTGTTATACATCAGCACATTAGGGCCCCATTGATACGGAACACCATAATGCACCCCGTTCACCGTATGCCAGGGAGCATTTTGCAAGCGTTCATCTACAGTAGAGTAAGATGGGATGAGAGCAATATTGATAGGCTGCACCGTTCCGCCAGCGATCAGGCGATTGGAAGCGTCGCCCGAAGCGGTGACCAGATCATAGCCACCTTGATTCATCAGCGCGACCATCTCATCGGAGGTCGCTGCTACTTTCACTGTGACCTTGCAACCGGTCTCTGCTTCGAATTGCGTCACCCAATCATAGGCTGGATCGGACTCTCCGCGCTCAATGTAACCTGCCCAGGCCTCAATAGCAACTTCCCCCTCCCCTGGGCCCAGTTGCTTCAACGGCTCTTTGGCGCCGGCACCTCCTCCGCCGCCGCCCCCACACGCCGTCAAAATCAGGCTGCTCAACGCCAGCACAGATAAAATGACAAACCACTTGGATTTCATGTCTCTCTCCTGTTATTTGTGAATCTGTACTTGGATCAAAACGGAAAACATGAAAAAATAATACAGGCAGGGCACCTCCTTCCGGAAATTGATTGAGTATAAATACACCATCGCCATTGCTGAGATATGATGGTCCCATCACAAGGGATGCCTCAATTATAGTGGACTGAATCATTCCGTCAATCATCACTTGCCGCTTTCGACATTTTGGCCAAACAGATGCGCCTCTTTGTTCTTACCCCGAATTGACATATAATATAGCAAAAACTTTCGTCCCTCGAGGATACAATGAGCGAACTTGCTATTTTCCCTTTGAGTGAAGAACACAAAATGATCCAAAGCACCGCACGCGATTTTGCCCAAAAGGAAATCGTGCCCATCGCTGCTCAATTCGATGAAAGCGGTGAATTCCCTTACGAGACCATCCAAAAAATGGGAGAGATGGGCTTTATGGGGATCGAAGTGCCCGAGGAATACGGCGGGGCGGGCATGGATACCCTGGCTTATGTACTGGCCCTCGAAGAAATCTCCAAAGCAGATGCCTCGCATGGCGTCATCATGTCGGTCAACAATTCCCTCTTTTGCCACGGCATTCTGAAATTTGGCACGGAAGAACAAAAGCGCAAATTCATCACGCCAGTGGCATCTGGCAAAGCCATTGGCGCTTATTCGCTCACCGAGCCGATGAGCGGTTCGGATGCCGGGAACATGCGCAGTCGCGCCGTGCGCGATGGCGATTTTTACATCCTCAACGGACGCAAATCCTGGGTCACCAGCGGGCCGGTGGCGGATTATTTCGTCGTCTTCATGATGACGGACCCAGAGAAAAAGCACAAAGGGATTACCGCGTTTTTGGTGGAGGGGAATACGCCCGGTCTCACACGCGGCAAGAAGGAGCCAAAACTCGGCATCCGCGCTTCGGCAACCAGTGAGTTGATTTTCGAGGAGTGCCGCGTGCCGGTGAAAAACCGCCTCGGCGAAGAAGGCGAAGGCTTCAAAATCGCGATGACCGTCCTGGATGCCGGGCGAATTGGCATCGCCGCGCAGGCGTTAGGGATCGCCGAGGCCGCGTACGAAGCCGCCAGAGAGTACGCCCGTCAGCGCGAAGCGTTTGGACAACCTATTGGCGCTTTTCAGGGTACAGGCTTCAAAATCGCCGATATGAAAACGCGCATTGAAGCCTCACGCCTGCTGATCTACAACGCCGCTCTGGCCAAAGAAAAATCCAAAACAAGCGGCGCTCGCTATTCCCTGGAGGCCTCCATGGCCAAACTGTTCGCCTCCGAAACCGCCATGTATGTGACTCATCAGGCGGTTCAAATTCATGGCGGCATCGGCTATAGCAAAGAATTGCCCGTCGAGCGCTACTTCCGCGACGCAAAAATTACCGAAATCTACGAAGGGACAAGCGAGATCCAGCGCCTGGTCATCTCGCGCAGCGAACTGGGCCTGAAATAAGGCAATGAATTCGGCACTACGGCATGGCGAATGACGTGGAGCGACACGCCGATCGCTCCACTTTCCTCGGCTCCAGCCCTCGTTCCGTAGAAACATTCTCCTTGAATCACCCACAGAGGCCATCATGAAGGTTGTTCTTTTCCATCAACACGGGGGGCCAGAAGTCTTGCAATACACCGATTTCCCCACCCCTGAACCCCAGGCTGGGGAAGTGTTGATTCGCCTGCGCGCCGCCGCCCTCAATCGCATGGATGTGCTGGTACGCAATGGCTGGCCTGGACTGAAATTACCTATGCCCCATATCAACGGCGCCGATGGCGCAGGCGAAGTCGTTGCTCTGGGCGAAGGCGTGACCGAATTTCAAACAGGCGATCGCGTCGTCATCAACGCCAACCTGGGCTGCGGAAAGTGCGATTTTTGCCTGGCCGGGCAAGATAACATGTGCCGCAATTGGCACCTACTCGGCGAGACCGTGCGCGGTACCTATGCCGAATATATTGCCCTGCCCGCCCGCCAACTGTACAAACTGCCTCCAGATTTCGACTTTCATCAGGCGGCCGCGGCTGCCCTGGTGTATCAGACCGCCTGGCATTCCCTCATCACCCGCGGCCGCCTGCGCGTGGGCGAGACGGTACTCATCGTCGGCGCCGGGGGCGGAGTCAACACCGCCAGCGTGCAAATCGCCAAATTAAGCGGCGCACAGGTCATCGTCGTGGGGGCTGACGCGGGGAAGTTGGCAAAGGCTGAGTCCATCGGCGCAGACATCCTGATTGACCGCTCCAAAGAAGAGGACTGGTCGAAGGCGGTG
>JBMFPJ010000242.1:0-3672 GCA_049969175.1 Anaerolineae bacterium
CGTCGCTGTCGCGGGAATCCTCTCCCTGATCTGCCGGGCTGATTTGTGCCCATGCCGGAGGGTGAATTTCAATCCAATAAAGGCCAGGAGTGACGTTGAAGCCGTAGTAGCCGTTGGAATCGCTGCTGGTCTCTTGCAGGGGTTGACCCGCCGCGTCGAGCAATCGGACGCAGATACCGCCGATGCCGCTTTCGTTCACGTCTTGCTGGCCGTTCCCGTTGGCATCCAGCCAGATGCGCCCGCCCGCCAGTGCCGCGGTTTGCTCAAAAGCGCCCTGGCGAATGGGGCATTCGCCGCTGAGCGGTGCTTCGGGGGTAGGGAATTCGCCGTAATAGACGGCCAGGAAGCGGGTGGCGCCTTCAGTGATGTAGATTTCGTACACAAAGGGGGCAAAGGAAAGCCCCGCTTGCGGACGACCGATGGCCGGGAAGTGGGAGATGGAGACGAGCAGGGCGGGGAGGCCGAGGAGGTTCGGGTCGGAGACGGGCAGACCGCTCAGAGGGTTGAGATCTGCGGGCAGGCGGAGGGGGGTGGGGGAAGGTGGAACGGTGGGAGAGGGGGTGGCGAACGGCGCCTGCTGGACGATGGTGGGTTGTGCGCTTGGCGTTGTGCTCTGCGGCAGGCAGGCGACTAGGAGGAGGAAGAGGGTGAAAACAAGGCGAGGGGGGTTCACCGGCGTGTCATTTTTGGAATTCATCGCGAATGCGATAGTAGGTGTCTTCCAGGGCTTCGGGCAGGACGCGCGTGTTGGCCAGGGTGGACATGAAGTTCGTGTCTCCGCTCCAGCGAGGGACAATGTGGATGTGGATGTGTTCTTTCACGCCGGCGCCGGCAGCCTCCCCGATGTTGGCGCCCATATTGAAGGCCTGGGGGTGATAGATGTTGCGCAGCACGGTCATGCTACGGGCGGTCAGTTCGATCATTTCGGCGCGGGTGGCCGGGTCCAATGCTTCGAGGGTGGATTGGTGCTGATACGGGACAACCATGACGTGTCCGCTGGTGTAGGGGTAGCGGTTGAGGATGACGTAGGCCAGCTGACCGCGATAGGCGATCAGGTTTTCGGGGCCATCGGGCATGCTGACTGCTTTACAGAAGATGCAGCCTTCTTCTTTGGTATGGTTTTCTATGTATGTCATTCGCCAGGGTGACCAGAGGTGATTCATAGTGGAGTATATCTTTGGTTTGGGCGCCCGGAGGAGAAAGCTTCGGGCTACGATGGACCAGGTTGGCCTGTGTGGGTGGGAGATAGGGTTCGTTGTTCGTTATTCGCTCCATTCGCGTCAATCGAGGCTAAAGAAGAGAATTTCATTAAATCACGATTTTAAAAAATATCACTGGATTCCGTCATTGCGAGCGAAGCGCCTGCCCCGAGCGAAGCGTGGGGGAAGCAATCCCCGTTTTCATGCCATCTCTGGCCAATTTTGCCAGGAGATTGCTCCGGCGGAAGTGCGCTGCCTCGCCATGACACCGAATTCGTGATTTACTGAATTTATTCGTTTATTCGCGTCATTCGATGCTAAAACCGCGTACCCCAAATTGTAGCAGAAAAATTGGTGAGTTGGCCGAAATTGTAGTATCCTCGCCGTATGCAACCTTCGCTATTTGAGACCTTTCAATGGACAGTTACCACTTTGACGCGCTATCTGCGCAATTTGCTGGAAGGCGATCGTACCTTGCAGGATATCTGGGTGGAGGGAGAAATTTCCAATCTTTCTCGCCCGGCCTCGGGACATGTGTATTTTACCCTGAAGGACGCTGGCGCGGCGCTGCGCTGTGTCATGTGGCGCAGTGACGTGCTCCGTAATCGCCTGAACCTGCAAGATGGCATGGCGGTGGAAGTTCATGGTCGCATTGGCATTTACGAGCCGGCCGGACAGTACCAGCTCTACGCCGATCACATCCGCCCGGTGGGCGAGGGAGCGCTCTTTCAGGAATTTTTGCGGCTCAAAGCGCTGCTGGAGGCGGAAGGGCTTTTTGACCCGGCGCGCAAGCGTCCCATCCCGGCTTTGCCGCGGCGCATTGGCATAGTCACCTCGGCCAGCGGTGCGGCCATTCGCGATATGCTCAATACGCTGCGCCGTCGCCTCCCCCTGGTGGAAGTCATACTGGCCCCCTCGCTGGTGCAGGGAGAGGAAGCGCCCCTGGCGCTGGTAGCGGCACTCGCCGCTCTGGTGCCTCAGCAACCCGATGTCATCTTACTGGCGCGCGGTGGTGGTTCCATTGAAGACTTGTGGGCTTTCAATGATGAGCGGGTAGTGCGGGCGGTGGCCACTTCTCCCGTGCCCATCATTTGTGGCGTGGGCCACGAGACCGATTTCACTCTGTGTGATTTCGCCGCCGATCTGCGGGCTCCCACCCCTACTGCCGCCGCTGAACTTGCCACCCCCACCACCCTACAAGATTTGTTCGCTTACCTGCAAACCCTTGAAAATCGTCTGCTTGCGGCGATGGATGAGTATCTGACTGAACAGCAATCTACACTGGAGGCGCTGAACACACGTCTGCGTTTTCACTCACCGGCGCGCCGCATTCCATCGGAGCGCCAAAGGCTCGATGACTTTTCTCGCCGTGCTGCATGGGCCATGCACCAGCGCCTGCGCCTGCATCATGCGCGCCTGGATGGCCTCAACCGCCGCCTGCAAGCCCTCAATCCGCTTGCTGTGTTGCGCCGCGGCTATGCCCTCGTCCGCCGTAAAGAAGATGGGGGCCTGGTGACCCAGGTAGCCCAGGCCAGCGCTGAAATGCTCGTGCGCGTCAGCGACGGCGAATTTGAAGTGCGAAAAATCTAGCCCAAAGGAATCCTCATGTCGAAAACATCTTCCTCAAAACCCGTAGAAGAACTGTCCTACGAAGAAGCCCTGACCGAGCTGGAGAAAATCGTCACCTCGCTGGAGAGCGAACAAAACTCCCTCGAAGAGACCATGCGCCTGTTCGAGCGCGGTCAGGCATTGGTTGCCCGCTGTAGCGCCTTACTCGAAGCCGCCGAAATGAAAGTACGTCAGCTATCTGGTGAAACCCTTCTCCCCTTTGAAGAAGAAACCCCATGAACCTGCAGGCCATTTTCGCAAACAAAGTTTTGATCCTGGCATTCATTGCCTGGAGCCTGGCACAACTGCTGAAACTCCCCATCGAATACCTGCGCACCCGCCGCTGGAATTGGGCATTGCTGGTCAGCGTTGGTGGCATGCCCAGCTCCCACGCCGCGCTGATCACTGCCACCACCCACGCCATCGGCCTCTATTTTGGCTTTGACAGCCCGGCATTTGCCCTTGGCCTGGCCATTACCCTGATCGTCACCTACGATGCCGCCGGTGTGCGTCGTCAGGCCGGCATTCATGCCCAGCGGATCAACCTGATCGTAGATGAGCTCCTCGCTGGCCACCCCGTCTCTGAAAAAGACCTGCGCGAAGTGTTAGGACACACCCCCCTGGAAGTGGCTGGCGGTATCCTGCTTGGCATCATCGTGCCGACCCTTGGCTGGATGCTCTGGAAATAAACCCGCGGCTAGCGTTTGAACCGGCACGCCAAGAAGTGCAACATGCTCTGGATTTCGGGGACACGCAGCATCACCGCCCCGAGGAGGTATACCGCTCCCCCCAGCGCTACTCCGCCCAAAGCAGCCACCCAGCGATTCAGACTCCCCCCAAGCAGGATCCACATCCCAAGCACCAG
>JBMFPJ010000243.1:0-424 GCA_049969175.1 Anaerolineae bacterium
CCTTGTAAATCCAATTTATCTGTGTTCATCTGTGGTTGGAACATAAATTTCAAAACACTCTCTTAGATTTTTCATTTTGGAGGCGCAAATGAAGTCCACTCGCTTTGGAGAATACGCCGAGAAAGGCGACTATCATCTTGAACTCGACCCCTCCTGGCCATATTTACCGGTTTATCTGGCCAAAATGACCGTACTGCGGCGTTTTATGCAAGGCATTTCCAAAGATGCCGTCATCTACGACATGGGTTGTGGGGAAGGTGCCCTCGTCAAAGAATTTCGCCTGGCCGGTTACAACATTCAAGGCATGGACATTAACTACGCCTCCGAATTCGTGACTCGCCGCAGCTTCTTAGAAAGCCAGCTGCCAGAGCAATCCGTGGATCTGATTTTATGCCTGGACGTGTTGGAACACCTCAATTTCCCC
>JBMFPJ010000243.1:434-3640 GCA_049969175.1 Anaerolineae bacterium
CCCCGATCAGGAAAAAGCCATCGCCGAGTTTGCGCGAATTTTGAAACCCCGCGGCCAGGCACTGATCAGTGTGCCCAACCTGGCCCATTTTGCTTCGCGGCTCTCTTTCCTCCTCCGCGTCAAATTAATTCGCACCTCTTCCATCGAACGCCATCCGGGCGATCGCCCCGCAGAAGAATATCTCCGCCTGTTTTCAACTCGCTTCAAAATCCTCTGGCGCAAAGGAATTTTTCCCACCTTTCCCCTGATTTCTTTGTTGACCCTCAAAGCCCCCGCCAAAAGCGTGCCCCTCCATCGCCTCTATAACACCCTCTTCGCCTACCCCAATTGGTGTTTTCTCAACATTTTCCTCCTGGAAAAATAAATGGCCTCCCTCACCTTGTTTGCCCTGTGGATGTTGACCTGGTCGCTGGGCGGCTGGTTGTTCGTCACCTTTGGGTTGCGCCTGCCGCGGCGTTACCGCTGGGCGCTGGGGATGGCGTTTGGCCTGGTCTCTCAGGTCTGGTTAGCCAATCTACTGGCGCGTCTGTTCCCTGTGCCGGCGGCTTTCTGGCTGGCAGCCGTGGCCATCCTGCTTCTGGGACTGAGCGTTACCCCCTGGCGCAAAGGGCGCGCCCTGGCGGCCGCACTTTCCCTGTCTCCCACTCAGACCCTTCTTTTCCTGGCGCTCGCCGCTCTGTTTACCGCCATCGGCCGCGGCCTCAACCTTTTCGACGATTACCAGAACCTTCCCACCGTTTCCCTCCTGGCCACCGGCGATATACCGCCCCATTTCGCCTTCGATCCATCCCTCACCTTTGGCTATCATTACCTGCTCTTGCTGTTCGCCGCCCAGCTAGTGCGCCTGGGCGATCTCTTCCCTTGGAGTGCCCTCGACCTGGCGCGTGGCCTGACCTTCTCCCTCACTCTCCTGCTGGCCTCTCTCTGGGCCTTTCGTCTCACTCGCAGCCGGGCGGCTGCTCTTTTGGGCCTGGTTTTCTTTGCCCTGGCCGGTGGCACCCGCTGGTTGTTGCTCCTCCTGCCTTCTGCCACCCTGGAACAACTCTCCGCTCAGGTCACCCTCCTCGGCTCAGCGCAGCAAACCGTCGCCACCCTGCTGAACGGCCTGACTGGCCTGTGGAATATTGACGGCAGCGGGCCGATTCCCTTCCCCTTCATCTTTTTGAGCGGAGTGAACAACCCCTTGATTCTCGCCCTCAGCGGGATGGGAACTCTGCCCTTCTTGATTCTCCTCTCGATTTTGTTCTTCCAGCGCAGCGCGCGGGACCCCTGGCGGGATCTCGCTATTTTGATCTTCCTCTCCGCCCTGGCGTTATCCAACGAAGTCCTCTACCTGGCCTGGCTGGCTGGCTTGGGCCTGGTCTTAGGGATCAAGATATTCCGTCAGCGCCGCTGGCGACCCGAATGGGCCCGCTGGCTGGTGGTGAGTACCCTCTCGCTGCTCTTTGCCCTTCTTCAGGGTGGCGTGCTGAGCAGCCTGCGCCAGGGTTTGTTTGTCCCCGATCTGGAAGAGACGCGCGCCGCCTACCACACCTTCCAGTTTGGCCTGAGCGGGTTACCGACGCTCATTTCCGGCCATCTGGGCGTGTTGAACCTGCTCAATCCCTGGCATCTCTTCCTCGCCTTGCTGGAAATTGGTCCCATCCTCCTGGCACTGCCGCTCACCTTTGCCTGGGGCTGGAAAGCTGCACGTGCCCGCCATGACTGGGAAGCGGCCTTCATTGCCGCCGCCTTGGTCGGCGTTCTTTCTCTCTTCCTCAAGTACTCCGGCACGGCCGGAATCACCGCCAACAGCCGCCTGAACGGCCTGCTCTTCCTGCCGGCCACCTTTTACGCCTTTCCCCTGGCCTGGCTTTGGGGATGCCGCCGCAGCGAAACCCTGCGCCTGACCCTGGTCACCCTTGCCCTGATAACCACCTTTTCCGGCACCATCCTGCTGGGTCTGGAACTGGTAGCCATGCAAAAGCCGCTTTTTCCGACTGGCATGCAGGAGTTGGATGCCCGCATGGCAAAGCGTCATTGGAATCAATTGCCTTCAGGCGCTCTGATAGCCGATCCTCTCCCCATGCGTGGGGTGACTGTCTTGGGTCGGCCCACCCGTTCGCACCTCACCTGGTATGTCGAAAGGCCCGAATGGCAGGATTTGCTCACCCATCCCGATCCCTACCGCTTGCAGGCTGCCGGTTTTGATTACCTTTACTTCGATATCGCTTACTGGGAAACACTCATCCCAGCCGATCAGGCCGCCTTGCAGGCCTCGTGTGTACGTGTGGTGGATGAAGTGCGCGGTTACCGCAGCGAAAAAGATTTCCGCAGGGATTTTCGCCGCCTCCTGGATTTGCGCGCCTGCCACTAAACGTAGGACGGGCTTTTCCAGCCTGTCTTTGGACCGCATCGAAAGACTATCCTACCGTAAGACAGGCCTTCTGGCCTGTCACCCCTGCTGGCGGGGGAGGAAATCCCCTCCCTCGGAACAGACAAGTCCGCTCAGCGGACTTCCTGACCTGAGCCGTGGATTTCCAATCCACGGCGAGTGCTGGCCCGGACAGGTGCCTGCCTCGTCAGGGAAGTCCAGCCGGTCGCTTGATAACATTTTTGTGTTGCTGGGCTTTTAACATTTTTGCAAACTCCCGTCATTGACAGGCATTGACCGAAAATTATAATTAACTCATCTTTTTCCCAGCGGCGATGAAGCAGGTGACACCTCTCTGGGCGCTAACGTGTCCCTGCAGAGCCAGTGGCGCAACCGGCTGCGAAAATCTATTGCGGAGGAAAGTATGCGACAAAACATCTTCAGTCCGCGCTTTGGCTGGTTGCGTTTTGTTTTTTCGTCTGTCATTATTTTGATCCTGCTCGCCGGCCAGAACGCTTTTGGGGGAAGCCCGTCCCCGGTCCAGGCCGCGCCTGCCGGACGCCCGCTGGCCAACACTCCGCCCGCCGTTTCACTCAACGTGCCGGCGACGGCGTTCATCGGCAGCACCGTCAATTTCACCGTCACCTTCGACAACCCCGATCCCAGCGATCCTGGCTATGGCCCCATCATTGATCTCATTATTCCCACCAACGGCGCGGACGGCGCCCCCAACCCCGATGGCCTGACCTTCGTCAGCGCCACCTATTTGGGGGTGAGCGTCGAAAAAACGCTCATCCTTGTGCCAGGCAGTGGTTGTATCACCCACCCGTACATCAAAAATTCCAGTGGCGCC
>JBMFPJ010000244.1:0-3633 GCA_049969175.1 Anaerolineae bacterium
CACTTCGTCATCGGGGGCGCGCTGCAGTTTGGGCGAGGCGGCGCGCAGCAGGTCACGCGCTTCGGCGGGGGTGAGCGCGTCCAGCCGCAGGGGTTCGCTCAAGCCGAATTCGCTCAGGCTGAACTGGCGGCGGGAGGTGACGATGGCGGCGGAAGGCGGCGGCGGGATGAGCGGGCGCACCTGGGCGGCGTCGGCGGCGTTATCGAGCAGCAGCAGGGACGGGCGCCGGGCAAAGGTCTGGCGGTACAGCCCGCGCAGTTCTTCGAAATGGTCGGGAAGTTTCTGCCCGGGGTAGAAGGGTTCGAGCAGGCGGCGCATGGCTTCTTCGGAGGTCAGCGGTTTTGCGGACGTGCCGAGCAGGTTGATTTCGAGGCGGGCGGCGGGATAGGCTTCTGCCAGGTCGTGCGCCAGTTTGCGCGCCAGTTCGGTCTTGCCGACCCCGCCCGCGCCGCTCAGGCCGGTGATGAGCGCGCCGCGCTGGAAGGAGGCTTTGAGGGTTTCGAGTTCTTTTTCTCGCCCGATAAAGTCGCTGACCGGGGGCAGGATGGTGAAGAGGGAGGAGAGGACGGTCGGCGCGGGCTGGCTCTTTGCGATCAGGTCTCGGATCAGTTCGAGCAGTTCCGTGACGATGGCGAGGATTTGTTCGGTGCGTTCGTCGGTGCGCAGGACGGCGAGGCGGGCGACGAGGTCGGCGTAGCCGTCCACTTTGAGCAGGCGCACCCGCAGGCAGTTCAGGTAGAGCGCGGCGGCGGCGCGCAGTTCATCGGACTTGAATTTCCCTTTCCAGTCGTCGGCAATGTACGCCTTGAGGTGGTCGGCGAGGTACTCTTCGTGGAGGTGGTCGGGCAGGCTGCGCAGGGCAGACTGGAACAGGCCGCGGTCGAAGAGCGGGAAACTGGCGACGGCCTGGATGATTTCGTCGTTTTGGAATTCTTCCCGCGCCCGCGCCCGAAAGTCGCTCTCCGCGCCCTGGGCGGCTTCGAGCAGTTGACGCCGCAGGAGAGGCTGCTTGAGAAAGTCCCCCAGCGTGTCTTTGAAAGTCCCGATGGCGGATTTGACGGCGGCGTTCGCTGGTGTGGGGAGCAAGCCGGGCAGAAAGTCCAGCAGGAAGTCGGCAACATGTTCGGCGGAAGATTGCGACATCTTGTCCCTTCCTTGTGGTGCGGCGGGAACGGCTGAGGCGGATTATATTCCATCCTCGGCAATGGGGGATAGTGCTGTCGAAGCCCCGGCGGGGGATGGAATCCCCCGCCTCAGGGCATGCAAGTCGGCTGGAAGCCGACTCCCGGCTACGGTGACGCAGTCCGCTTCTAGCGGACTTCCTGACCGCAGCCGCGGATTTCCAATCCACGGCGCTTTTCCACAGCACCTTTCGAGGCTGTTTATCTGTTGATCATCTTTTATCTTCGTTTCTTCAACAATCCACTGCCCCCCAAGCGGCTGGCCGGCTTCCGCATCTGCCAGGCATACCAGCCAAGCCCTCCTCCACTCAATAACAACAAAATCCCCAGTGCGCCCAGCAAAGTCGAAGTTCCGCCGTTGCTCTTCTCCTCAGCCGAGACAGCCGTTTTTTCTTTGGACTGCGCCCCAAAATCCACGAACGCCCGATCTCCCGCATTGACCTTGAGCCGGTACGAAAGATTCATCGTCGGATTATACGTATCGGGGATAGCCACGCTGATCGTGTACTCCCCTTCTGGCACATCGGTAAAACATACGCCCGGGTAAACCGTCGGGTCGGAGGGGATGGCCGTATCCAGCGCAGCCGAATATTTACCGTTCACCTCCGTTACACTGACCGCGCCCCCAGCAATCGGCGGCTCATTTCCCTCGCGCAGTGCATCACCGTTCTGATCATCGAAGAGGAGCACACAAATTTCGGTCGTGCCGGTGAACGGCGTAGGAGTCACCGTAGGAGTCGCCGGCGTGGGCGAAGGACCGGCGGTGGGCGTACCTCCTCCCGGATTGACCACACCGATCAGCAATTCCTGCCCCGGAATCAAGGTGCAGGCCGCATCCAGCTTGCTATTGAGCGCGCGCAACTGATCCACCGTCATCCCGTGCAAAGCGGCGACCAGGAAACAGGTATCTCCCTCGCGGACGATATACAGAATGCGGCCATCCGGCCCAGGCGTAGGGGTCAAATATTGTGGTAGCTGCCCGGCAGGCGCCGCTCCGGCGGGCAAGGCCAGCCCCACCAGCAACAACGCAACCAGCAAAAACAAAATAAGCAGTCTTCTGGCGTTCATTGGCGCGATTATATCAGATTCGCCCAACCCAGCCGACGCGCAAATCGGCTTCACACATGGCTTTCTCAAAGTTTGTTGTCGTTGGTGCAACAGTTGTTTAGCCAGGCTAGAAAGCCTATGCTGCACTACGAAAGCCCATACCGTTTACGAATCTCCGGCAAGAAATAGCGCTCAAAAAACGCGTCCACATCATAATCCGGCTGCCAGCCCCATTCGGCCCGCGCTAGCGAATCATCCACATCCTCCGGCCACGAATCGACGATACCCTGGCGACGCGGGTTAGGCTCAAAAGTAATCTGCGCCTGAGGGAAAGCCCGCAATGCCCGCTCGCGGAACTCCCCCGCGGTCAGCGAAAACGCTGCGATGTTATACACCACCTGCGAAAGATTCTGGCGCGGCGCCTCCAGCAACATCAACAGCGCCTTAATCGCATCGGGCATGGCCATAAACGAAATCTTCGTATCCTCACGCACAAAACAGGCATAAGGCTTCCCTTGCGCCGCGGCATGCAACATCTCCGGCCCATAATCGCTTGTCCCGCCCGAGGGCAATGTGTACGCACTGATCAACCCCGGGAAACGGATTGCCCGAAAATCCAGCATCACCGGCGGGTTGAGGTCCAGGTGACGCTGCCCATAATAACGGCTGTAATACATTCCCAACTTCTCACAATACAGCTTATTGCACCCATACATCGTATGCGGATGATTCCAATCATCCTCCTTCACCCGTCCCACTGTCTGTTTGGTCGCCACATCCGGGAGCCCATACACTGCAATCGAGCTGGGAAAGAGAAACTTCACCGCCTTTCGATACTTCTCCGAACGATAAGCTGCCATCATCAGCAGCTGCATCGTCCCTTCCACGTTGATACGATGCGCCTCCTCCGTAGCCACCTCCGCCTTCGAAGAAAGCGACGCCGCCAGATGAAAGATCACATCAAAATCGTAATCATAAAAAATTTTCACTTTATTAACCACATCCCCCTGTACATGCTCACTCACCAGCGGTCGAATCATCTCCGGCAACGGCATCAAATCCGCCGTCACAATGCGGAAACCGCCCTTTTGAGCCAATCCCTGCACCAACGCCTGCCCAATCTCACCACAAGCACCCGTGACCAAAACGAGTTTTTCGCTCATGAGCAATCCTCTTTTATGCTAGAATAACAAGCGGGCATATTGTACAACAATCCGGCATTCTCCCCTCTCGACATTTGTCACAAAATGCACATGATACCTCGTTCCCTTTTTCTCCTGATTTTGGGATTGACGACCACCGCCTGCCTCAATTTGGGGACTCCGCCCCCGGCCTCGTCCGTCCCCCCAGGCGAATCCCCTCCGCCTGCCTCCCCGACGGTGATCTGGTTCCCCCCTTCAGCCAC
>JBMFPJ010000245.1:0-3619 GCA_049969175.1 Anaerolineae bacterium
ACATCCTGCCCGAGAACCGAGAGTTACGCCGCATTCGTTGACAGGCGGGGGGTGGACAGGAGTGTAAAAAGCCCTGCGCTCTCACGTGACGGATGTACGGCAGTGAAAACGCGGGTAAAATTAGCGGCATGGATTCCTCTCGTCTCAAACATGAAGGCTGGCTATACGGGCTGGTCTTTCTTTTCGCTCTTGGGTTGCGTCTCTTCCGCCTTGGCGCTTTGCCGCTGACGGATGCGGAGGCACAATGGGCACTTCAGGCCTGGCAACTGGCTCAGGGAAAGCATCCCTTGCTGGGTTCGCAAGTTGCTTACGTGGTGCCTACCGCGTTTTTCTTCTTCGTTTTCGGTAGTTTCAATTTCCTCGCTCGCCTGGCGCCGGCGTTGGGAGGCAGCGCGCTGGTGTGGGTGCCGTGGCTCTTTCGCCGGCAATTAAGGCCGCGCCCAGCGTTGGTTCTGGCGTTTGCGCTGGCGGTTGAACCGGGCTTGCTGGCGCTTTCGCGGCAGGCGGGCAGCCCCATCCTGGCGATTACGTCTTTGTTGTTTGCCTGGGGTTTTTGGGAACAAAACAGGCCGCGCCTGGCGGGTGTCTTCGCTGCGCTGGCTTTGCTCTCTGGTCCGGCTCTGTGGGCAGGCCTGCTGGGTCTGTTCATTACGTGGGCGATTCGCCAGGGGGTGGAAGCGCGTTCGGCGGGAGAACCCGCCCCGGGTCCCGCGGCGAAGCGCCCGGCCTGGATCGTCGCGTTGAAAAGCGGATTGCTGGTGCTCATCCTGGGCGGCTCGCTGTTCTTTTTATCCCCCAACGGTTTAAGCGCTTGGTTGAATGCTTTGCCGGAATATCTGAGCGGTTGGAGCCGGCCGACGGGCGTCGGTGCTTTGCGCCTGGTTTTGACACTGTTGATTTATCAGCCGTTTGCGGTGGTGTTTGCTGCCCTGGCAATTGGGCGGGGTTGGCGCTGGGGCGGAGGGCGTATTTTGCGGCTTACTCTGTGGCTGTTTGTCGCTCTGGCGTTGGCGGTCTTTTACCCGGCGCATCAGGTGAGTGACCTGGCCTGGCCGTTGCTTCCTTTGTGGGCACTGGCGGCTTTTGGTGTCGCGCCTTATTTACGCCTGGAACGTACCAGCCGCCAGGAAGCGGCTGGTGTGGCTGCTTTTACGGTCTTTTTGCTTTTGTTTGCCTGGCTGGACCTGACGGGCTTGCTCTGGACGCCTGTCCTCTCACCGCAGGCCAGCTTGCGCTGGGTGTTGCTGCTGGGGGCTTTGCTTTTGCTGGTGGTCAGTTTGTTGCTGATTGCGGCTGGCTGGTCGGGACAGGTTGCGCGGTACGGGGCGGCCTGGGGACTGCTGGCGGTGTTGGGGTTATACACGCTAAGTGCTGCCTGGAATGCAGCAGAATTGCGTCAGCCGCCTGCTCCCGAATTGTGGACGCCGGGGGCGCGTCCCTTGCAGGCCGATCTGTTGCTTCAATCGGTGAACGATCTCTCTGATTGGAATCAGGGGCATCGTTTTGCTTTGCCGGTGACGCTCAATGGGGTTGATTCGCCTGCTTTGCAGTGGTTGCTTCGTGACCATGCGGTGGAGGTGGTAGAACACGTGGTGCCGATGGCGACGCCTGCGTTGCTGATTACGCCAGCACAGGTCAATCCGGGCCTGGAATCGGCATACCGTGGTCAGGATTTTGCCTGGCGTGCCCAGGTGGATTGGGGAATTTTGCAGCCTCTCGATTGGTTACGTTGGCTTGCTCTGCGCTCATTGCCTACTTCAGGAGAGACGATTCTTTTGTGGGCGCGCCAGGATGTTTTTCTCGGTTCGACTCATCCTATTCCTTAGGTTGATTCCGTTATGACAACTTCTGCTTCCACCCCTTCTATTATCGCAATAGATGGGCCAGCCGCTTCGGGCAAATCTACCATTGGACGTCGCCTGGCGGATGCTCTGGGTTATATTTTTTTTGATACGGGCGTGATGTATCGCGCGATTACCTGGCTGGCGTTGCAACGCGGCTTGGATGTGCGTGACGAGGCGGCGATTACTCGTCTGGCAGAGGAGAGCGAAATTGAAATCCTGCCTCCT
The DNA here is from genome assembly GCA_049969175.1 of Anaerolineae bacterium. GTDB lineage: Bacteria > Chloroflexota > Anaerolineae > Anaerolineales > Villigracilaceae > DAOUAN01. The sequence goes on from JBMFPJ010000245.1 coordinate 2,070, forward strand.
TCCAAAGCGGATGGGCGTCCCTGTGATGTGGTGTTGAATGGCCAGGATATTACCTGGGAAACGCGTCACCCGGCAGTGGATGCCAATGTGTCCATTGTCTCGGCGTATGCTGGGGTGCGAAAGGCGCTTTCGGCACAACAGCGACGTATTGGTCTGCGCGGCCGGGTGGTGATGGCGGGACGCGATATTGGAACGGTGGTTTTGCCTGAAGCCGATTTGAAGATTTACCTGGATGCTTCTGCGGAGGAGCGTGCTCGTCGCCGTTATGAGGAGATTCGCGCCCGCGGAGGGGAGGCTGTGTATGAGGAGATCCTGGCGATGGTGCGGGAGCGTGATCGTATTGATAGCAGTCGTTCCATTGCGCCTTTGCGTCCCGCGGAGGATGCGGTGATTATTGATACCGATCATTTGAGTAGCGATGAAGTCTTCGAACGTGTACGGAGCTTGTGCGGATGAGAAAACCTTACCGGCCTCCTGCCTATGTGTTCATCACTCGCCCGCTGTTACGTGGGGTGGCGCGTCTGCTGTTTCGTATGTTTGGGCTGGTAGAGATTCATGGGTTGGAGAATGTGCCGCGGCGGGGGGCGTATCTGGTGGCTGTCAATCATATTTCGGTTTACGATCCGCCGTTTGTGCTGGCGTTCTGGCCGCGTACGCTGGATGCCATTGGCGCGATAGATGTGTTCGAGCGTCCGCTTCAGGGCCAATTGTTGCGTCTGTATGGGACGATTCCGGTGCACCGCGGCGAGTATGACCGCGCTTTGATTGAGAAGATGCTGGATTTGCTGCGTGCTGGTCGGGCGGTGATGATCGCCCCGGAGGGGGGGCGCTCGCACGAACCGGCGATGCGTCGCGCCAAACCGGGGATTGGTTTTTTGTTGCAACAGGCGAATGTGCCGGTGGTGCCGGTCGGAGTGACTGGGACGATGGATGATTACCTCCAGCGAGTGTTGAGAGGCGAACGCCCTGCCCTGGGAATGTGGGTCGGGCGACCGATTCTCCTGCCTCCACCGCCGGCGAATGCGCAGGAGCGGCGCGCGGCTCGTCAGCAAATTGCCGATCTGGTGATGAGTCATATCGCCGGTTTGTTGCCGGAGGAATATCGAGGTGCCTATGCCGGATCAGCCATCTTCCCCGCCCAAGCCGATTAGTGAGGTCTGGCGGCCAGAGCTGGTACGCCTGCCGCGCCTGACGTGGTGGAGACGTCTGTTTCGCTGGCTGGTGAGGGGGTTGATGAAAGCGTTGGTGTGGGGGTGTACGCGCGCAGAGATCAGGGGGGTAGAGCATTTTCCGCGCCGAGGACCAGCGTTGATTGTGATCAATCATTTGGGAGATGCCGATGCGGCGCTCCTTTTGGCGGCGTTGCCGCTGGCGCCGGATGCCCTGGGCAAGATTGAACTGTATGATTTTCCAGTTTTGGGAAAGTTGATGGATTGGTATGGAATCATTTGGGTACATCGCGGCCGGGTAGATCGCCGCGCCTTGCGCGCTGCCCTGGATGGCCTGGCGGAGGGACGGGTGATTCTGGTGGCGCCAGAGGGACGTTATAG
>JBMFPJ010000246.1:0-3603 GCA_049969175.1 Anaerolineae bacterium
CAAAAAAGCCGCCAGGGCCTTCAGGTCCACCACCTGAGGACCAGAGATCACCACCAAAAGCGGCTTTTTTGGTTTTTCGCGGGTGACGACAATCGTCTTAAACACCTGTTCAGGAGGCGCCCCCAGGATTTGAGCCACTTCAAGAGCACCCAATTTTTGAGGGGGAAGTTCAAAAGGCGTATATGGAATTTTGCGGGAATCAAGCAAGCGGGTTACATTATTGACCGGGGGCATATGCACCTTAATTTTATCTCGAAATTTCGGGAGGGCAAAAAGGCAGGGACTGAAAAAAGAGCGTGCTATACTTTAGGAAAAATTCATTGTGGAGACGAGAGATGATCACTGCCCAACACCTTTCCCAGTTTCCTCTGTTTCGCGATTTGCCCGAAGATTTGCTGGTCAAAATCGCTGCCCTGGCCCAGGGAATGACGGTAGCGAAAAACGAATATATCTTCCGCGAAGGCGAAGAAGCAGATAAAGTACACTTTCTGCTCAAAGGAAGTATCGCTCTGCGCGTTAAATTGACCTCCCGCCCAGAGAGCATCACCGTTTCGTTTGTAAACCGCCCCAATGAAATTTTCGGCTGGTCTGGGCTGGTGCCGCCCCACCACTACACCGCTTCGGCCCTTTGCGAGGAAGACTGCCAGATTCTCACCCTCCCTGGCCAGGCACTGATGCAGCTATTGCGTGAAAATCCACAGGCAGGTTTTCTGGTGATGCAACGCATGGCCGAAGTGATCGCCGACCGGCTGCGCAACAGCCGCCAGGCGCTGCTCAAGACGATCTAATTTCTGGCATCGAATGAGGCGAATTTTTAGTGGAATTCGCCTCATTCGATGCAACCCAATACACTTTTACTATTCACCTGGCGGACAGATTTCAGTAGAATTATCCCTAGGACAGGCCTTCTGGCCTGCTGGACCGCCTGGAAAGGCTCCCCACGAAAGGCACGCCCGGCTGTTTCCCGGCAACAGGTAACCAGCATATGAAAAGCACGACAGCGGTTCTCCCCTTCGACAAACTGATGGAGCAACTCCCCGAGACCTACACCCTGGCCGAACGGGAGTTGATTCAGCGCGCCTACCGCGTGGCCGAAGAAGCCCACCGTGAACAAAAACGCGCTTCGGGAGAACCGTATATCTATCACTGCGTGGCCGTGGCCAGCATTCTGGCCGATTTGCGCCTGCCGGCCGAAGTCATCGCCGCCGGCCTGCTGCACGATACCGTAGAAGATACTTCTCTCACCCTGGAAGACATTCGCCGCGACTTCGGCGATACCATCGCCAGGCTGGTAGATGGCGTCACCAAACTGACCAACCTGCCTCGCGTCTCGCGCGACGACCAACACGCCGAAGACGTAGACAAAAACAACGGCAACGGCACGGAAAACACCAACGGTGCCCCTGCCCTGCTCGGCCGCAAACAGGACCTGGTCTCCGAAACCTTGCGTAAAACCTTCCTGGCCATGGGTGAAGATGTGCGCGTCGTGCTCATCAAACTGGCCGACCGGCTGCACAACATGCGCACCCTCAGCTACATGCCCGAAGCCAAACGCAAACGCATCGCCCAGCAAACCCTCGACATCTTCGCCCCCCTCGCCAACCGACTGGGCATCTGGCAAATCAAATGGGAACTGGAAGACCTGGCCTTCCGCTACGTCAACCCCGAAAAATACCGCGAAATCGCCGAGCAACTGGCCGAACGACGTCCTGACCGCGAAGCCCAAATCGAAGCCATCAAAGAAAAACTGCAAAAACTGCTCGAAAGCAACAACATCCACGCCGAGATCAGCGGCCGCCCCAAACATATCTACTCCATTTACAAAAAAATGACCCAAAAGGGTAAGCCTTTCGACCTCGTCCGCGATGTGCGCGCCGTGCGCCTCATCGTGCCGGATGTGCCCTCCTGTTACGCCGCCCTGGGCGTGATTCACACCCACTGGCGCCCCATCCCCGGCGAATTTGACGACTACATCGCCGCCCCCAAAGACAACTTCTACCAATCCCTGCACACCACCGTCATCTGGGATGATGGTCGCCCCCTCGAGGTACAAATCCGCACTCCCGAAATGCACCAGAACGCCGAATATGGCATTGCCGCCCATTGGCGTTACAAAGAAGGCAACCGCCACACCGATCGCGACTACGAACAGCGCATCAACTGGCTGCGCGCCCTGATGGACTGGAAACAAGACGTGCAAGACGCCCAGGAATTTGTAGATGGCATTAAAACCGACGTCTTCCAGGATCGCGTCTACGTCTTCACCCCACGCGGCGACATCATTGACCTGCCCGCCGGCTCTACCCCCATCGACTTTGCCTACCACGTCCACACCGACATTGGCCACCGCTGCCGTGGCGCACGCGTGAACGGGAAACTCGTCCCCCTGAATCAAGAACTGAAAACCGGTGACCAGGTCGAAATCCTGACCGCGAAGCGGGGCGGACCCAGCCGCGACTGGCTCAACCCCAACCTCGGCATGGTCAAAACCCAGCGCGCCAAGGCCAAAATCCGCGCCTGGTTCAAAAAACAAGAAGACGAGCAAAACCTGGCCCAGGGACGCCTGATGCTCGAACGCGAAATCCAGCGCCTCGGCCTGGGCGAACTGAACTTCGAAAAGCTGGCTCGCGAGCTCAACTACAAAAACCCAGATGAAATGTTCATTGCTCTCGGCACCGGCGATCTCTCCCTCACCCGCATCGTCAAACACCTCTTCGCCGGCGAAGAAGTTGGCGAAGCTCTCACCACCACCCCTCCAGCCACCGAAAGCACCGCTACCGACGCCGTAGAAGTCGTCGGCCTGAAAGGCCTGCTGGCCACCATGGCACGCTGCTGCAAACCCACCCCCGGCGATCAGATCATCGGCTACATCACCCGCGGGCGCGGCGCCACCATTCACCGCCAGGATTGTCCCAACATCCTGAGCATGCGCGACCGCGAGCGCCTGATCAAAGTAGATTGGGGCCACGCCGTTCGCACCTTCCCCGTGGCCATTCAAATCAAAGCCTACGACCGCCAGGGCCTGATGGGCGACATCTCCAACCTGCTCGACAACGAAGGCGTCAACATCTCTGACGTCACCGTCAAAGTCAGCCGCAGTGTGGCCGACCTGCGCCTGATCATCGAAGTCAAAGACATCGCCCAGCTCAGCCGCATCCTGACCCGCATCGAAAACGTCAACAACGTCATCGAAGCCCATCGCATCAACCCGGGTTAGCCCCACAATTCTACAAGGGTGGTATAATCTCGCCGCCTTGTGAGGCGGCTATGAATTTACTCAGCATCCGTGAAGCCCGACAACGCATTCTGAACGCCCTGCAACCCGTCAGCACAGAAATCCTACCGCTGAGCGCTTGCATCGGGCGTGTCCTGGCGGAAGACGTTTCTGCCACGACCGATTTACCTCCCTTCGACAACTCCTCCGTAGATGGATTCGCCTTGCGCAGCGCCGATTCTGGCGAAGCCAGCCCCGCCTCGCCGCGGGACCTGCGCGTGGTCGCCGATATACCAGCCGGATCCGCCCCCCAGGCGGTTCTCGGCCCGGGCGAGGCCGCTCGCATCATGACCGGCGCCCCCCTTCCCCCCGGTGCCAACGCGGTCATC
>JBMFPJ010000247.1:0-3597 GCA_049969175.1 Anaerolineae bacterium
AGTGTTTTCATACAAAAGTCTCCTGTGAGATGTTGGGATAAAAAATCTCAGGGCATGGCCCTAAGCAATGGCCTCGATGAGTTCGGCGCGGCGCGCCAGCATGTCGCGCATGGCGGCTCGCAGCAAGTCGAGCGCTTCTACCAGGCGCGGATCGCCCAGGCTGTAGATCACCTGCGTGCCACGGCGTTCAGCGACGACCATGCCGCGCTCGCGTAAGATCTTCAGGTGTCGCGAAACCAATGGCTGGGACATTTCCAATTCGTTGCACAATTCGCTGACGCTGCGCGGCCCTTGGGCAAGAGCGTACAAAATCATGATGCGGTTGGGGTCTGCCAGCCCGCCACAAATTTGAGCGTGTAATTGGGTGATTTCGGCTTCCAGGGTTTTGTTCATGAGCATGCCTTTCCAACTCAATATGTGCATAAACGTATATTTTTGTGAAAATAACAACAATATGTGCGGCTTGCTCGCAGTTACATCTGTCATGACAAAGCCAGAATGGAAATAACAATTGCGAAAAAATACACAAATAAAATGGTATGCCTGTCATTTTTATTTGGACAAGGGGCGGCTGGCTTTTTGTGTCTTCCCGCTGGCTTTCGTGGTATCCTTGCGGCTAAATTTGCTGTGAGGGAGAAATGCGCCTGCGTTTTCAGATTTTCGTCTTCATGCTCTTGAGAACGATTTTCAACACCATGCATCGCATGGTCTATCCCTTCCTGGCGGTGTTTGCTCGCGGGTTGGGTGTGGATGTGACCGCGCTTTCCCTGGCCCTGACGGGACGCTCGTTGATCGGTATGTTCGTCCCTTTTATCTCTTCCGTGGCGGATCATCGTGGCCGGAAGTTTGGTATGCTGGCCGGTATTTTGCTTTTCACCCTGGGAGTGGGGGGGGTTGCCTTTTATCCGGCATTGTGGACTCTGACCCTGGCGTTGATCTTTGCCCTTTTGGGAAAATACCTCTTTGACCCGGCGATGCAGGCTTATTTGGGAGATCGCATCGTTTACGAGAAGCGCGGCCTGGCGTTGGCGTTAACCGAGATGGGCTGGTCCATGTCGTTTGTGGTGGGGATTCCCTTCATGGGGTGGCTGATTGCCCGTCAGGGCTGGATGGCGCCTTTTCCTCTGCTCAGCGTTTTGGGGGTGGGGATGTTTGTAGTGATCTGGCTGATGATCCCTGCCACAGATGCCCATCATGAGCCGGCGGCACATCCCTGGGCCAACTTCCGTCTGGTGCTTTCCAGCGTTCCTGTCCTGGCGGGGATTTCCATTGCCATGTGGGCCAGTGCCGCCAATGAACTGGTCAATTTGATTTTTGGAGTGTGGCTGGAGGATTCTTTTCATTTGCAAATTATGGCGCTGGGCGCGGCTTCGGCAGTCATTGGTCTTTCTGAATTAGGCGGGGAGGGATTGGTGGCCACGCTTACCGATCGCTTGGGCAAGCCGCGGGCGCTGGCCATTGGTCTGAGCGGCAACGCCCTGGCTTCCTTGCTTTTGCCCTGGCTGGGACGTACCCCTACCGGCGCACTTTGGGGCTTGTTTTGGTTTTATATCACTTTTGAGTATGTGCTGGTCAGCCATGTGCCGATGATGACCGAGACGTTGCCGGGGGCGCGGGCAACGGTGATGTCATTCAACCTGACGGGGCATTCGTTGGGGCGTGCTATTGGGGCTTTGCTGGCCACATTCATTTATCGCCGGTTTGGCTTTTTCATCCTCGCGCTGTTGGCGATGATTTTGAATCTGTTCGCGTTGCTGGCATTGCATCAATTGGTGCGCGGGGCGCCGGCTTTGCAACGGAGCGCGGCCCAATGATGTTTTTGGGACTGACGCTTGGCCTGGTCCTGGTGTTGGGCTGGCTGTGGCTTCTCGTCCCGGCGTGGTATGGCACGCCGTTTGTGCCCACCCGGCCAGAGCGAATCCGCGCCGCGCTGCGGCTGGCACAATTGAAGCCAGGGGAAACTTTATATGATCTCGGCGCCGGCGATGGCCGTGTGTTGCTCCTGGCGGTGAAAGAATTTGGGGCGCAGGCGGTGGGTATTGAGGTGGGGCCGTTGCAGTGGGCGCGGGGGCGGGGGAATCTCTGGTTTAACGGAATCCGGCGTGGGGTCCGGCTGGAGCGAGGCGATTTCTGGCAAGCCGATTTGAGTGCGGCAGATGTGGTCTTCGTCTATTTGACCGCGGCGCAGATGCCCCGTCTGCAAAAGAAACTGGCAGCGGAGTTGCGCCCTGGGGCGCGGGTGGTGACGGTCGCTGCCGATCTTCCTGGCTGGCAACCGATGGCGTTGGATGAACGCTATTTGCTTTTTTTGTATGTCATGCCACCGCAGCACGGGGATTGGGTTTCACTTTTGTAGGGTCCTTTTCGCCATGGTTTCGCGAGGCAGCAAGTGAAGTAAAATTGGGTTATGGCAGATCACCTCGGACGATTTGAGGAATGAGTTCGTTTTGTATCTGCCAGAAACCGGTTGCAAACAGGCACAGCACATTACGAGGCGGTAAGAACGGCATCCTTTATTCCACCTACGAGATGTAATCCCTCATGTTGATTCATTCGGCAACCCAATTGCTTACCCTGGCCGGTGGCCCGCAACGCGGACGGGCGCTTGGCACGCTAGGGATCATCGAAAACGGGGCGGTGCTCATCCGCGATGAGAAGATCGTGGCGGTGGGCCCTACGGCGGAATTGCGTGCTGCCTATCCCAACGAACCCTCTCTGGATGTCAGTGGCTGTGTGGTGATGCCTGGCTTTGTGGATCCACATACCCATCTCATTTGGGGAGGGGATCGGGCGGCGGAATTTGAAATGAAAATGGCCGGAGCGAAATACTTGGATATTCTGGCTGCCGGCGGGGGAATCCTTTCTACCGTGCGCGCCACCCGTTCGGCCTCCATCGAGGTCTTGCTGGCCCAAACCCGGCCGCGCTTGTTGCGTATGTTTGCCTATGGCACCACGACGGCGGAGGCTAAAACTGGTTATGGCCTGCAAACGGCGACCGAGTTGCGCTTGCTCAAGGCGTTGCTTATGCTGGATGACGAAGGCCCGCTCGACCTGGCGATTACTTTCCTCGGCGCTCACGCCATTCCGCCTGAATTTAAGGACGACCCGCAGGGATATACCGACCTGATCTGCGAGACGATGCTGCCGATTTTGAAGGGATGGTGGGAGACTCACGCCCCCCGCAAGCCGCTGCCCTTTGTGGATGTATTCTGCGAAGAGAAGGCGTTCAACCTCGATCAATCGCGTCAAATCCTGACCCGCGCCCGCTCGCTGGGATTCCCGCTGAAAATCCACGCTGACGAGTTCGCCAATCTCGGCGGCGCTTCGCTGGCAGTGGAATTGGGGGCAGCCTCGGCCGATCACCTGGTCAAGACTTCGGCGGCAGACATCGCCGCGTTGGGGAAATCGGACACGGTGGCAGTGGCCCTGCCCTGTACGCCTTTTGGCCTGGCGGAATGTGAGTACACCCCGGCGCAGCAAATCCTGGATGCTGATGGCATCCTGGCGCTGGCCACCGATTGCAACCCCGGCACCGCATGGAACGAGTCAATGCAATTTGCCATTGCGCTGGCCTGCCGCATGATGAAATTGACTCCG
>JBMFPJ010000248.1:0-3592 GCA_049969175.1 Anaerolineae bacterium
GCGTAGCTTGCCATCCACCCGCCCACCGCTCTCGTCCAAATGCACTACTTCTTCTTCCATGCCTTGATCGTAGGCGGCGCTGATCTCTGCTTCGCTCGGCAGCCGAATCGGTTCCATACCCTAATTGTGCCCGGCTTTTGCGATTTTGATAATGTTCACCAGGCTTTATGCCTGAGCAGTTACATAAAGTGAAAGATAATTGCCGCAGAAGAACTCACGAAGCGCATATTCAACAGGACCAGGGCAGGGGGGATATTGAGACACAAGGCAAAGAAGAGCCCGCGTAGTCTGCGTGACCAGGGCGTTCCGTTCAGATAGCGTTCTATTGTGAGCGACTCTTCTGCTTGCCGTAGTCCGAAAAGGTTCAAAAACGGCAAAAGCATGAAAAGAATCCCACCGAGCAAAAGAAGCACGGTTAAGAACGGATCCTCAAAATTTGGCGCTTCCAATCCAAAGAAGTTGCCCAAATGGAAACGCATCGTCATGCCCATGGAGCGTTGATAGAGCTCAAAGGCGAACAAGACAACGACCACAGGGAAGGCATGGCGCGGAGTATAACGGAAACCTTTCCAATGGGAGGGCAGCAACCAACGTCCCATCCACATACCGCCGGCTGTCAGGTAAGGCAGCCCAAGCAATAAAAACAGCGGCCAGCGATCGGCAGGGCAAGGTGCCATCAGGGAAACGACAGGCAGGGGAAGAAACACCCATGCAAAAAACGAACCATTTGCCAGTAGACTAATTTCTAGCAGAGCAATGGTGTGGAGAACCCAGAAAAGCGAAAAGCCGTAGAGAGGCCATAAGAGCGCCAGCAGAGGTCCAGTCAACGCTACCCATACGACCAACGACAGTCGCTCTCGTGTATCCGGAAGCCCAAGCAAGAAAGGCGGAAGGGCCAGCAACCTCTTGGGATCAATCGAATGGACAAGTAGATATCCAACAAAGAAGAACATCACTTCTAACGCGATCTTCGCCTCGGCAGATGGCATGATCTCCATACGTGGGAATGAGCCCAAACTGCCTAAAGCCGTCAGCCAGATCAAAACATAGAAAGACTGCTTTCGTAGAGCGCGAACATATACTCGCCACAGGTACATATCTCGTTTTACATACCCCATTGCTACTGGTTTTTTAAAAAAGGTAAGTCCGATGCCATATCCCTTCCAGGCGTGTAGCAGGCAAGCAAGAGCGTAATCGTTTTGGAGAGCATCTGGTTCTGCAGATGCCAGCCATGACATGGGAGTGGAGTTCGTCCTGATTGTGCAGCGCAGTTCCGGCAGGATATTCGCTCATTTTTTGGATTTCTCCGGCCAGATGGCTGGAGTATAAAAAAAAAAAAACAGATTGTGTCAAGACTCGACTTTTGCAGGGATGCGTGCAAAAGTTGTAGTCAGATAGCGAGGAGTAGGGCAGCGCGTCGTTGGCAAAGGGTCTGCCATTGGCCGCTGAGCCAGGCTGCGCGTGCTTTAAGCGGTGTAGATTGCGCCTTGAAGTTGCCATTGTGCGCCGGGCAATTTCAGGCGTTGGGCGACGATTGGTTTGCAGCCGCTTTCGACAACGCCGCTGCCGATCATCAGGCCCATCTGGCGGAAGCGGTTATAGCGCATGCGTTCAGAATTGACCGAGAAGTAGTGTGCGTTTCGAGCGGCTTCAGGGCAACGCTGGGCAAGCGCCTGGCGGGCCTGGATGACTTCTTCCAGCCGTCCTTTCCATAAATCCTGGGATGTTGCTTGCAGCCAGTCCTTTTGCTGCTCGGGAGCCGGGAAGGCGGCCCGGGCGACCGTTTCGAGGTGTTCTTCAGCATGATACCAGTCCACAATTTGGATAGCGTAGGAAAGTTCGTCTGTACCAGGTTCCAAATCCAGGGCGCCCCGTCGCCGAGAAAGACCAGGCGCTCGGCGCGGTCGGCATCCGCCTGGCAGGCGGTCGCCCACAGGAGTTTGCCGAAGGTTTCTGCGTTATGCTTGGATATGGAAGAACCTCGCGAATTGGGATTGATTGCCCATATTATTTCGCAGGTTCTTCCTTTTGCCTACTACAACTTTTGAGCGCGCACACTTGGAGGCTTCTCTTGCAACTTTTATGTGGCTGTGCTAAAATGCAACGGTACGACGAACCGATGCGGAAACACCGAAAAGTGGGCGCCCCCCACTTTTCTGCTTGTAAAGAGGAGTAACGGAGCAAGAAAGTATGACCAAAAATGAATTCACCCTGGCCTTTAATGAAGTGCTGGAAGAAAGACAACTCTCGCGAGAAGTCATCCTGGCGGCGATTGAGTCTGCCATGGTTTCTGCTTACCGCAAAGCAATCAATGCCTCCACTGCCCAGCATGTAGAGGCCAAAGTTGACCCGGATACCGGTAAAGTCACTATCTTTGCTGAAAAAGAAGTAGTGGAAGAAGTGCAGGATGCACGCACCGAGGTCTCTCTCGCAGAGGCTCGCAAAGTAAACCCTGAAGCGAATCTGGGTGATATGGTAATTGTGGAAAGCACCCCGGCCGATTTTGGTCGTGTGGCGGCGCAAACCGCGCGCCAGGTCATTCAGCAGCGCATTCGTGAGGCCGAGCGCGCCAACCAGATTCAATATTTCCAGCGACAAATTGGCGAGATCGTCAGTGGCGTAGTGCAGGCGATTAACAATCAGGGTGCAACCATTGGCCTGGATATGAAAGCCGAAGGGGTGCTGCCCAATAATCAGAAGATTCCTGGCGAGCGGTTGCGGCTACATGACCGTATTCGCGCCGTCGTCATTGAAGTTAAAGATAGTGCGCGTGGCCCGCAGATTATCCTCTCGCGCGCCCACCGTAACTTCTTGCGCCGTTTACTCGAAAACGAAGTGCCCGAAATTTATCACGGCGTTGTGGAGATTCGGGCAATTGCCCGTGAACCAGGGGCGCGGGCCAAAGTGGCGGTTTCTACCAGCCAGGCGGGGGTAGATCCGGTTGGGGCGTGTGTGGGCATTAAAGGAGTACGCATTCAGGCGATTGTCAAAGAATTGCACGATGAGAAGATTGACATCATTCAATGGGATCCTGACCCGGTGGTGTACATCTCCAAAGCGATTAGCCCCGCTCGGGTGACAGGCGTGTATCTGAACGAAACCGCCGAGGGTGGACATACCGCGACGGTGGTGGTGCAGGAAGACCAGCTAAGCCTGGCGATTGGCCGGGATGGCGTCAATGCACGCCTGGCAGCCAAATTGACCGGCTGGCGAATTGACATCAAGTCGGTGGTGGAAGCTGCTGGTGATGCCCTGGCAAAACTGCGCAGCGATGCTGAACTGGCTGCTATGTTGCCTGCCGTCACGGCTTTGATGCCTCAGGTGGAAGAGATTCTGGCGAAGAAGGCGGAAAACCGCCCGGTGACGCCGGAAGAATACGATTTGCTGGCGAAGTTTGTGGATCGCGTGGAACGCCGCACGATTGAGATTAAGGAGGAAGCGGCTCGCGTCGAGGAAGAACGAGTCAGCGCGGCGCGGGCAGAAATCCCTGCAGCGGCGTTTGAAATGCGCCTGGATCAGGTCGGCTTGAAGGAACACGTTTTCAACATCCTGACCGAGGCTGGTTTTGAGTCGGTGGGTGATCTCTTGTTGG
>JBMFPJ010000249.1:0-3590 GCA_049969175.1 Anaerolineae bacterium
CATTTCTCTGCTGACAGCGGGTTGTCGCTCCCCCCAGATCCGCCAGCAAATCACCATCCAGATCATCGCTGACGGACAAACCCGCTCCTTGCAAATTCAAAGCGGCAGCACAGTGAGCCAGGCCTTGCAACAAGTCGGCCTGACTCTCAGTCAGCTCGACCGGGTGACCCCACCCCTCTACACTTTGCTCAGCGAAGGCGACACCATCCGCATCGTGCGTGTTCAGGAAGAATTTGAGACCGAGATCGAAGTCATCCCCTTCGAGCGGCAAATTTTCCGCAGCGAAGGCCTGCCCGCAAACGAAGAACGTCAGCTGCAGGCTGGCGTAAACGGTCAAAAAGAGATCACCTACCGGCGCATCCTGGAAGACGGGGTAGAAACCAGCAAAACAGTCATCAAAACCACCATCCTGAAAGAAGCGCAGCCCGAAATCGTTCTGGTCGGCGCACAAACCACCTTTGCCCCCATCGCCATCCCTGGTCGAATCGCCTATCTGGCTGGTGGCAATGCCTGGATCATGGACGGCTCTACAGCCAACCGCCGGTTACTGGTCAACAGTGGTGACCTGGACGGGCGGATCTTCTTCCTTTCGCCCGATGGCGAATACCTGGTCTTCACCCGCAAATCCACCAGGCCTGCCGACAAAGAGATTAACACCCTGTGGGCAGTGCGCACCACAGCCACCGCTCCGCGTCCATTCTCGCTCAACGCGGCCAACATCGTTCACTTCGCCGCCTGGATTCCAGGCACCAGCTCGGTGGCCTACTCCACCGTCGAGCCGCGCAGCGCCGCTCCCGGCTGGCAGGCCAACAACGACCTGTGGCGGGTCAGCATCAGCGGGAGCACACCGCGCAAAATCCTGGAAGCCAGTTCTGGCGGTGTTTACGGCTGGTGGGGCACAACCTACGCTTTCTCTCCCCAAGGCCGCCTGGCCTACGCTCGCCCCGATGGCATCGGCCTGGTCGATCAAGATGGCGGCTATCTCAAGCCTCTCCTGCCCATCACGCCCTTGCAAACCAACAGCGACTGGGCCTGGTTGCCTGCCCTGGCCTGGGGCGGCGATGGCAAAACCCTGTTTTACCTGAATCACGCCCCCGCACCCAGCCCCATCAGCGCCGAGGCCTCGCCCAATTTCGACCTGATGGCGCTCTCTTTCGAAAACAGCACCATCGTCCCGCTAGCTAGCCAGACAGGCATGTTTGCTTACCTGTCCGTTTCTCCCCTGCGCCAGATTGGCCGGGAAAAGGCCTACCAGATCGCCTTTTTGCAAGCCATTTTCCCCACCCAAAGCGAGACCAGTCGCTACCGCCTGATGGTGATGGATCGCGATGGCTCCAACCGGCGGATGATTTTCCCACCACCTGATTTGGGCGGTATTGAACCGCAAACGCCGGTCTGGGCACCTGCTCCACTGGCCGGGCAGGCGGGTGATTTTCTGGCTGTTGTGTTTCATGGAAACTTGTGGCTCGTCGATAGCGGCAATGGCCAGACTTATCAAGTCACCGGCGACGGGTTGATCAGCCGCATAGATTGGCGATAGTCTCGGGCTTCCGCAATCTGAAAACAATAAACTATCACCGAAAGAGGTACTATGCGAATTTTATTGACAGGTGTAGCCGGTTTCCTCGGCTCCCATTTGTGCGACCGCCTACTGGCGGAAGGACACGAAGTCATCGGGCTGGATAACTTCATCACCGGCAGCCCGGAGAACATCGTCCACCTGATGGGCAATCCCAAATTTTCCTTTTACAGGCACGATGTCTCCAACTACATTTTCGTGCGCGGTAAGGTAGATGCCGTGTTGCATTTCGCTTCGCCGGCCAGCCCTAACCCACTCTCGCCTTCGGGGTATTTCAACCTGCCGATTCAAACCATGAAGGCCGGCGCCCTGGGGACGCACAACTGCCTGGGAGTGGCTCGCGCCCATAATGCACGCTTCCTGCTGGCCTCCACCAGCGAAATCTACGGCGACCCAATTGTCCATCCCCAACCCGAATCTTACCCCGGCAACGTGGACCCGGTGGGGCCGCGCGCCGTCTATGACGAGGCTAAACGCTTCGCCGAAGCCCTGACCATGGCCTACCACCGCGCCCACGGCGTGGACACCCGCATCGTGCGCATTTTCAACACCTACGGCCCGCGCATGGATCTGGAAGATGGCCGCGCCCTACCCAACTTCCTCAAACAGGCTTTGCTCGGCCAACCGCTCACTGTCTATGGCGATGGCAGTCAAACGCGTTCGTTCTGCTACGTGGAGGACCTGATCGAGGGCATCATTTGCCTGCTTTACTCCCAAGAACACATGCCGGTCAACATCGGCAACCCCAACGAGATAACCATCCTCGAGTTTGCCGAAACGATTAACCGCATCGTCGGCAACAAGGCCGGCATCCGTTTCGTCCCCAATGCCCGCAGCGAACGTGATCCACAGCGCCGTCAACCCGACATCACCCGCGCCCGTCAGATCCTGCATTGGGAACCCAAAACCAGCCTGGAAGAGGGCATCCACAAAACCATTCCATACTTCAAGAAAAAACTGGGATTGGAATGATTCTGACGAACGAAAAAGAACGAACTCGCTTCCTGCGCTTCGCCGTCGTCGGGGCCATCGGCGCAGGAGTGGACTTTGGAGTAATGAACCTGCTCACCCATCTGGCCAGGCTGCCCCTCGTCTGGGCCGGGACGGTTTCTTTTGTTTGCGCGGTGATCAGCAATTTCATCTGGAATCGCTATTGGACGTATCCCGAATCGCGCTCGCGCCCGCTGCTACACCAATTAGGCATGTTCTTCCTGGTCAACCTGGCCGGGGTGATCATTCGTATCCCTATCTTACATTTTGTGGAACCCCCTTTGCTTAAAGTGACTCAACACGTCCTGCAAGTGGAGAACCGCCTGGCCGAATTGCTCGCCAAAAATGCCACCCTGGCCTTTGCCATTGGAGTTGTAATGCTGTGGAATTTTTTCGTCAACCGCTATTGGACCTATAATGATGTGGATTGATCTCGGAGGTTGACATGAATCAATCTCATCGCGCCACGCTCATTCCCGTTTACACCAGTCAGGGCGATGCCGAAGCCTTCCTGTCGTACCCTTATTTGTTCAACCGTAACGGCGAGTGGATCGGATGGGTCACGCCGCGTCGCGAGGTGTACTCGGTACTTGGCTACTATGTGGGCTATCTGAGCAACGATCCCCGCATTCTCCGCAAACGGGCAACCAGCACACTCAGGCCTCGCCTTACCCCTCCCCCGGCGCCACCCAAAATCTATCCACCCGCCACCATTCCCCTGGCCCCGTTGATGAGCGAATTGCCGCAAAACATCATTGACGTCCTCCAGGAAGAGCCAGAACGCCTGCATACCGTCGATGCCGGTGAACTACGCCCAGATTTGGACTAGCCGTTTGTTCGCGCGAATCATTGACACCGAATGGCTTGCATTCAAAAATTTTTACGAACCATTTACCCAATTCGACACTAAACATTCGATGCTAAAAACTAGAAAAGGATTTCTCATGTCCGAATCTCTGCATCCCAAAACGATGCGCGCCTCGCGCATCAGCATTGCGCAGTTAATGCAACCCGAACACGC
>JBMFPJ010000250.1:0-3586 GCA_049969175.1 Anaerolineae bacterium
GGCAGGTCGCTGTACAGCACGGCAAAGGGTGCTTCATCCAGACGGCAGAAGAATTGCCGGTAGAACGTGTCCGTCCAGGAGTTCTGCAGACGCTGACGCAAGGGGGCAGGCAGTTCATCCACATGACTGGTGAGCGGGATTTGCAAATGACGGATGTTTTTACGGAACATGGCGCTCTCTTCTCAATGGGGGATGACTGGATTATATATTAAGATTTGCCCGTTTTGAGGAGAGGCCAATTGGGTCCTCTCGTTTTTGCAGTGGACTCAGAGTATTATTATCCAATACTGACAACCTGCCAGGCCTGAAAAACAAGAGCAATCCAACATCCCGCCATTCCTGCCAGATATGGCGGGGGTGTTCTGTTCTTTTTCGCGCTATAATCCGCACACTCTACAGTACAGGAAACTCATGCCCAATCATCTGATCCACTCCACCTCCCCCTACCTCCTCCAACATGCCCACAACCCGGTAGACTGGTATCCCTGGGGCGAAGAAGCGCTCGAAAAAGCCCGTCGCGAAGACAAGCCCATCTTCCTCAGCATCGGCTACGCAGCCTGCCACTGGTGTCACGTGATGGAACGCGAATCTTTTATGGACCCCGAAGTGGCTGCCTTGATGAACAAAAACTTCGTCAACATCAAAGTAGATCGCGAAGAACGCCCCGATCTGGACGCTATCTACATGGCCGCCACCATCGCCATGACCGGCGGCGGAGGCTGGCCTATGTCCGTCTTCCTCACCCCTGACCTGAAGCCTTTTTACGCTGGCACCTACTTTCCACCTGTAGCACGCTACAACATGCCTTCTTTCAAAGATGTGCTCACAGGCATTGCTCGCGCCTGGCAGGAAGAGCGCCAGGAAATCGCGCGCCTCAGTAGCAAATTAACCCAACACCTGCAGGCCTCGCTCCAGGCCCGCCCGGGCACACTTTTCCTCACCTCCCAACATCTCGACGCCCTGGCACAGCTCATCCTCGAATCCTACGACTGGGGATACGGCGGTTGGGGCGACGCCCCAAAATTTCCCCAGGCAATGACCATCGAATTTTTATTGGCCCGGGCGACCCAAAGCAAAAACGCCGCATCATCATCGAAAGCACTCCAAGCCGCTCTTCACGCCCTACAGGCCATGGCGCGCGGTGGAATGTACGATGTCGTCGGCGGCGGCTTCGCTCGTTATAGCACCGATCCTCTCTGGCGCGTTCCTCACTTCGAAAAAATGCTCTACGATAACGCCCTGCTTACACGTGCCTACCTGCACGCCTGGCAGATCACCGCTCACCCCTTCTACCGCCGCATCGCCGAAGAAACACTTCAGTTTGTCATTCGCGAGATGAGCCACCCCGACGGCGGTTTTTACTCATCCCTCGATGCTGACTCCGAAGGCGAGGAAGGAAAATTCTACGTGTGGACTGCCGCCGAATTACGCCACATTCTGGGCAACGACTACGAATTCTTTGCCAGCGCCTATGGAGTCACTGAAAACGGCAACTGGGAGGGCAAGATCGTCCTTCAACGCGCCCGCGACGACGCCACCCTCGCCGCCCGCTTCTTGCTGGACCCTGAGGCGGTTGCCGCTAAATTGAGCGAGTGCCACTCACGGCTGCTCGCCGCCCGCTCCCAACGCACCCGCCCTGCTACCGATGACAAGATTCTCACCGCCTGGAATGGACTGATGCTGGCGGCTTTCGCCGAGGCAGCCCGCTTGCTTTCAGTGGTGGACGGCAATTCAACGTTGAGCAACGTCTATTATGATATTGCTATACGAAATGCCGCTTTCCTGCTGCAACACCTGCGCCCTGACGGACAGTTGCGCCGCGCCTGGCGCGCCGGCCGCACCTCTGCCGAAGTCTTCCTCGAAGATTATGCCGCCCTCATCCTCGCCTTGCTCGAACTCTACCAGACCGATTTCAACAACGAGTGGTTCCTCATGGCCCAATCTCTGGCCGAGGAGATGATCACTCGCTTTCAAGACCCGGCTGGCGGATTTTTCGATACCCCCGCAGATGACGCTTTACTTTTGCGCCCAAAAGACATTCAAGACAATGCCACTCCCTCCGGCAACGCCCTGGCCTGTGAAGCTTTGTTCAAACTGGCTGCGCTGACCGATCACAGCACCTATCGCCACCTGGCTGAGAAGACACTCAACCTGGCCGCCGAACCCGCCTTACGCTATCCCCTGGCTTATGCGCGCTGGCTTCAGGTGGCAGATTTCGCTCTGGGAAACGGGAAGCAAATTGCCGTCGTGGGCGAAGCGCAGGAGGAAACGTTTGGGCGGATGATCAAAATCATTCGGTCGGCATATCGCCCGCGGGTCGTGGTGGCCGCTTCGTCTTATCCTCCCCCGCCTGATGCCCCTGCCCTGCTCATGGACCGCCCTCCGCTCAACCATCGCCCTACCGCTTACGTCTGCGAAGGTTTTGTTTGCAAACAACCCACAACT
Source organism: Anaerolineae bacterium (assembly GCA_049969175.1). Taxonomy (GTDB): domain Bacteria; phylum Chloroflexota; class Anaerolineae; order Anaerolineales; family Villigracilaceae; genus DAOUAN01. Next base: position 2,446 of record JBMFPJ010000250.1, read on the forward strand.
GATCCTGAAAAACTGGAGGAACTTTTATTAGAGTGAGGTGCTATGCTGTTTCCATTTGATGATCTCATAAAACTGGGAATGGCTGTCCTGCTCGGCGGCCTGATCGGCGCCGAACGCGAGTTTCGCGACAAGGCCGCTGGTTTCCGTACGATGATTTTTATCACCGTCGGCGCCACGTTGTTCACCATTTTTTCGTTAAGAATTGGCAGCGAGATTAATCCGACGCGCATCGCGGCGAATATCGTCAGCGGCATTGGTTTTTTAGGCGCGGGTGCTATCCTTCGCGAGGAGGGCAAGGTTGCCGGGCTGACCACTGCGGCTACGATCTGGCTGGCAGCCGCCCTGGGGATGGGTATTGGTGCCGGCGAATATGGCACCTCCATTTTGGCCACGGCGGTGATTTTGCTTATCCTGTGGTTCTTTCCAACCATTGAACGCTGGATTGACCAGATCCATCACACCGCCACATACGAGCTGACTTTTGCCGGGAATGAAGCCAAGGTTATTCAGATTTCCGAGCAGTTTGAAAAATGCAACCTGACGGTAACCCTGCACAAGCGGCAACGTCGCAATGGGACATATACCTGCACGTGGAAGGCTATCGGCAAGCCGAAGGATCATCAAAAGCTGTTGACGATCTTACTCACTGATACGGATTTGTACGAAGTGAAATATTAATCTGATGTTACGCACTTTCCCATAGCGCGACATTCATGTCGCTTGTAAACGCGAGATGAATCTCGCGCTACCGCGTCAGGTGAGTTAATAATTCCCCTGCAAAAACTCACCGGAGGGGAATCGGTCGCTGTGGAGTTCACAATGCGCGAGCAAGTAAATCCCACCCCATCCCCTGGCGTTATTTTTGTTCTTCTTTAGCAGGTTTGTCTTTCTTTTCTTCGGTCTTATCCCCGCTCAAGCCTTCACGAAAAGCACGAATCCCTTTACCAATTTCACCAGCAACCTGCCCAATGCGTCCTGGCCCAAACAGCAACAGGACGATAAGCAGAATGATCAGTAATTCCATACCACTTGGACGCCACATAATTTACCTTTTTCTATTTGCCTGTATGCTACCACATTTAAATTAAACCGACCAGATAGAAATTGACTTCAGGCGTCCCGCCCCCATAAGAGACCCTCG
>JBMFPJ010000251.1:0-3583 GCA_049969175.1 Anaerolineae bacterium
AACCGACTCGCCCGCTGAAAAAGGCCTCTCACTGGCGTCGTAATTTGCTCAGCGGGTTGGGGGTGTTGCTTTTGCTCGCTTTGAGCGTTTTTGGTGGTTATGTCAACGCGCTTAACATGCGCCAAAACGCCGAAAAAAGGGTGATTACCCAACAATTGAGCGAGCAATTCACTCTGGCACTGGTGGATATTCAATTCGCCCGTTATGAGACGGCCCGTCAGCGGTTGGAGTTCATTATCCAACACAATCCGAATTTTCCCGGCGCAGCGCAGAAACTGGCCGAAGTGATGGTGGCGATCAGCATTCCGACGGCTACACCTACCCCTACCCTCACCCCTACGCCGGATTTGCGCGGTGTTGAGGCGGCTTTTACTACCGCGCAGCAATTGATCGCCGCCGGCGATTGGGCCAACGCCCTGGCTACCCTCGATCAGGTGCGCAAAATGGACCCCACCTATAAAACCGCCCAGGTGGATGGAATGTATTATTTTGCCCTGCGCAATCAGGGTGTGGACCTGATCAACAAGCAGGGCAACCTGGAGGGCGGCATTTATTATCTGACCCTGGCCGAACGCTTTGGCCCACTGGATAACACTGCGTTGGGGTTGCGCGAAGGCGCTCGCGCTTACCTGACCGGGGCCAGTTTTTGGGAATTGAACTGGCAGCAAACCGTTCAGTACTTCAGTCAGGTGGCGGCCGGCTGGCCAGGAATGTGGGATGGCACCATGACCGCCGCAGCGCGTTATCACTACGCTTTGATGCGTTATGGCGACCAGCTCTTTGCCCAGAATAAATTCTGCGATGCTTACGCTCAGTATTCAACGGCCATGTCCTTTGGTGAGTTGGATAAGACCGCAGCCAAAAACGCGGCTCAGGCTTACGCTATTTGTTATCCACCCACCGAGACGCCTTCTCCCACGCCGCCACCGCTCCCCAGCGCAACGCCTACTCCCTGAGTATGCCTCCTATTCCTTTTTGGGCCTTAGGCCTGATGTTCTGGCTGCACATGCTGGCAACCGTGGCCTGGATTGGCAGCCTGGTAGCCATTTCGCTGCTGGTTTTGCCTGCCATGCAACGCACTTTACCCCCAGCGTCTCAGCTGGCTTTTCTCGCCGAAGTGCAAAGGCGGCTGGAGCCAGTGGCCTGGTTCAGCCTGGGGTTGCTGGTGGTCACCGGTCTGTTTCAGTTGAGCGCTAATCCCCATTATGATGGTTTCCTTGCCGCCAGCAATCGCTGGTCCCTGGCGATCCTGGTTAAACATATTCTGGTGATCGTCATGGCCGTGGTGAGCGCTTTGCAAACGTGGGAGGTGCTCCCTGCCATCCGACGGGTATTGTTGCAGGCCGAAAAAGCGGGAAGCGAAAAATTGCTCTCCCTTCAGCGTCGCGAGACGTTTTTGTTGCGCCTGAATTTGCTCCTTTCGGTGCTCATCCTGGCAGCCACTGCTCTGGCCCGCGCTGCGCAGTAACGTCAATGGGAAGGGGCACTGCGCCCTATTGCCTCCCCTGGTTTCCCTTCCGAGAAACAAGCATCGCACCTCCCCCGCCAGTGGACGGGGGAGGCAGGTGGGCAGGGGTAAGAAAACGCGACAAAGCTCATTCCCTCGCCTTGATTTCATTGGCTTATCTCGAACTCTCCTGAAGACGCTATTTCTTGTTCGCTGTCTCGCCCTGATCTTTTTCTTGCTGCTTTTCACCAGCCTTTTCCGCAGCTTGCTTTCTTTTTACTTTTTTGGTTCGGGGCATTCGCTGTGGACTTCTGGCCTGGGGGGCAGGAGATTCGGGGGTGGCAAACATCTCCACATACTTCACCTGCACCGATTCCACTGCCGCACCATTGAGCGCCTCATACACCGCCCGCCATTTTTCGCCCTCTACAAAACGCCAATCCAACCACACGTGACATTCATAGGCCTTCAATTCGGCGTACAAACCTTTTTCCCACAATTCCTGGCAGGAAAACATCCTTTCCAGATACGTGACATAATCACGCACAATGACGTAGCCATGGTGAGGGAGTTGTAGCGCCTCCCCCAGGGACTTCTGGCGCAACCACCCCGTATTTTTGTCCAGCGAGGCAGCGGAGAGACGAATCCAGCCTTGCGTCTCAGCAAATTTGTTGTGGTAAATCACCACAGCACGTTCCTCTCCCAACCGATTGGAATACGCAAACACATTCTCGTCCACGCTGCCCTGAGGGGTGTAAAAATCAAACAGGCAAAAAGCCTCAACATCAGCAAACAAGGAACGGCGATGCAGCAAGGGGAAAATGCGCCATTCGTGGCCACGAATCAGGCCTTCATCGGGGGTTTCCTCCCACTTTGGGCGGCGGAACTCCATGCCATATTTCTCGCGAAAGCCCTCGATCTGCCCATGACCAAACATCGGCAGGCCAGGCAAAGTGACCAGCAAGGTGCACACGCCAAAATATTTGTCCCCATTACCGAATTGCTCGATGGCTGTCTTCTCATCGGGGTTATTCATAAAATTGACGTAGCGCTTGAGAATCTGCGGATCAAACTCTAGCGTGTTTTTGATCGCCTGGCGATATTTGGCATTTTCTTCATCCCGCAGCATGTGCATAAACGCCGAGTTGTACACGCGGTGCATCCCCAACGTGCGGACAAAGTAGCCTTCCATGAACCAGAAGGCCTCCGCCAGGAGAAGCGTATCGGGGATTTCGGCCGCGACGCGATCAACCACCCCGCGCCAGAACTCGTTGGGCACCTTCGCATCAAACTCGGACTTTGACATGCCGCGCTCGGCCCGGGAGGGAATCGCGCCCCCCGTGCCTGGTTCAGGAAACCACAGCCGTTGAATGTGCTTCTTTGCCAGGGTCATGGCCGCGTCAAAGCGGATGATGGGGAAATGACGGGCCACGTGCAAAATCGTCTGGATGACGGCTTCCCGCACCTCGGCTTTGGTGTAATCCAACTGAGCAGTATCATTCCACGGCAGAGAAGTGCCATCATTGCCGTGATAGATGTAACGCACCTCGCCGCTTTGCCGATCCAGGCGCTTGAATACCACCGCAGCATCGCTGCGATCATAATAATGATCTTCCAGAAAAATGCCCACCCGCGGGTGATCAGACAAATCTTCACCGTTGAAGGTGTAGGAAGGATAAGGAGGTTCATCGAGCGAGAGAAACCAATCCGGGTGTTCAATCACCCAGAGCGAATCAATGCCCATGTGATTGGGCACCATATCGGCTGCCAGGCGAATGCCGCGCGCCCAGGCACGCTGACGTAAATTGGCCAGCGCCTCCCAGCCGCCCAAATCGGCTGCGATCTCGTAAGCATAAAGGGAGTATGCAGAAGCCACCGCATCGGGGTCGCCCATGCGTTGTTTGATGCGCTGACTGGCCCGACTGCGCTCCCACAGACCAATCAGCCACAGGCCGGTGAAGCCGCGCTGAGCGAGCAGGTCAAGTTCCTCATCGGGAATCTGATCGAGGGTTTTGATCCAGCGTTGATACTTACGCGAAAGTTGCTCCAGCCAGACGTACGTATTTTTTGCCATCAGCACCAGGCGTGGCATCCATTCGCGGTCGGGGCTGTAGCGTTCGTATTCCGGTTCGCCCT